>CAZZAU010000008.1:0-17492 GCA_964652725.1 uncultured Dehalococcoidaceae bacterium
ATTATCGCCCACATCGATGCCGGCAAGACCACCGTCACCGAGCGGATACTCTTTTACACCGGACGCACCTACAAAATAGGTGACGTGGACTTCGGCACGGCGGTAATGGACTGGATGGAGGAAGAGCGGCAGCGGGGCATCACCATCACCGCGGCGGCCACCACCTCTTACTGGCAGGACCACCGCATCAACATCATCGATACCCCCGGCCATGTGGACTTCACCGCCGAGGTGGAACGCAGCCTGCGGGTGCTGGACGGCGGGGTGGTGGTCTTCGATGGCGTAGCCGGGGTGGAAGCCCAGTCTGAAACGGTGTGGCGCCAGGCCAACCGCTACCTGGTACCCCGGATTTGCTTCGTCAACAAGATGGACCGGATGGGGGCCAATTTCCAGCGCACGGTGAGCATGATCGAGCAGCGCCTGAAGGCCCATCCCCTGCCCATCCAGATGCCTATGGGCAGCGGAGAATCCTTCACCGGCATCATAGACCTGGTGGAGATGAGGGCCTGGTATTATGACGGAAAACCGGACTCGGAGCCCAGCGAGGTGGCCATACCGGAACAGGATAAAACCACCGCCGACGAACTGCACCACCTGCTCATCGAGAAGCTGGCGGAGAATGATGACCATATCCTGGAGTTCTACCTGGAAGGCACCGAGATAAGCCCGGATGAACTGCGCCAGGCTTTACGCAGAGTTACCCTGGCCAACAAAGGTGTGCCGGTGCTCTGCGGCAGCGCCCTGCGCAACAAAGCCGTCCAGCCGCTGCTGGATGCCGTAGTCAGCTATCTCCCCTCTCCGCTGGACATGCCTCCCATAAAGGCCGTTGACCCCAGAACCGGCAGCGAGGTCAGCCGCCCGGCCAGCGATGAATCCCCCTTCTCCGCCCTGGCCTTCAAGGTGGTCTCGGACCCCTTCGTGGGGCGGCTGGTCTACCTGAGGGTATACTCCGGCACCATGAAAGCCGGCAGCATGCTGCTGAACGCCACCACCGGCAAACGGGAACGCATCGGGCGCTTGCTCCTGATGCACGCCAACCGCCGCGAAGAAGTGGCCGAAGCGGATACGGGCTCAATCGTGGCCACGCTGGGGCTGAAGAACACCTTCACCGGCGATACTCTGTGCGATAGCAGCCATCCGGTACTACTGGAGTCCATTCGCTTCCCGGAACCCGTGGTCTCCATATCAATCGAGCCCAAAACCCGGGCGGACCAGGACAAGATGGTGGACGCGCTGCAGAAGTTGACCGAAGAAGACCCCACCTTTAAGGTGGTTTTCAACCAGGAAACCGGACAGACCATTATCTCCGGTATGGGAGAGCTGCACCTGGAGGTCATCGTCAACCGTCTCATCAGCGAGTTCGGCGTGGCGGCCAGAGTGGGCAAACCGAGAGTTGCCTACAAGGAGACCATCAGCCGGTCGGTACAGTCAGAAGGTAGATTCGTCCGCCAGAGCGGCGGACGCGGGCAGTACGGGCATGTGTGGGTAGAGTTGCAGCCCCTGCCCCGGGGCAGCGGCTTTCAGTTTATGGACGCCACCAAGGGCGGGGTGATACCCAAAGCGTTCATCCCCGCCGTACAGCATGGCATCAAGGAAGCCATGGATACCGGAGTAATCGCCGGATACCCGGTGGTGGATATGAAAGCCAGCCTCTATGACGGTAGCTACCATGAAGTTGACTCCTCGGAACTGGCCTTCAAAATGGCCGGCTCCATTGCATTGAAAGACGGGGTGAGAAAGGCCAAGCCGGTGCTCCTGGAGCCCATTATGAAGCTGGAAGTGGCCACTCCGGAGCAGTTCGTGGGGGACATCATCGGAGACATCACCGCCCGGCGTGGACACATCGAGCATGTTGACCCCCAGGGTGAGATTTATTTGATTCGCAGTCTGGTACCGCTGGCAGAGACCTTCGGCTATGCTACCAGGCTGAGATCGCTCACCCAGGGCAGGGCAACGCACTCGCTGGAATTCCACCAGTACCGGGAGCTGCCCTCGGAGCTGACCGAGCAGGTCGCGGAGCAAACCGCAGGGAAGAGAAATGCCTAAGCAGAAGATTCGCATCAAACTCAAGGGATTTGACCACCGTCTGGTGGACCAGTCTGCGGAGCAGATAGTGAGCGCGGTGGAACGCACCGGAGCGGTGGTGGTGGGCCCGGTACCTCTGCCCACCCACATCAAGAAATACAGCGTCATCCGCTCTCCGTTCATCGACAAAGACTCCCAGGAGCAGTTCGAGGTGCGCACCCATAAACGCATCATCGATATCGTGGAGACCACGTCCAAGACCATCGATGCGCTGACCAAGCTGAACCTCCCCTCCGGGGTGGAGATAGATATTAAACTGTAAGAGACGAACCAATGACACAGGGAATTATAGGCAAGAAGCTGGGCATGACCCAGGTTTTCGGGGAAGACGGGCGGGAAGCCGCGGTAACCGCCATTGAGGCCGGGCCCTGTACCGTCATCCAGATGAAGACGGCCGAAAAGGACGGTTACAGGGCAGCGCAGCTGGGTTTCGGCGCCGCCAAACGGCTTAAATCGCCCGAGAAAGGGCACCTCAAGCAGCTGGGGGAGTTCAGATACCTGCGGGAGCTCCGCCTTGAAGACGCCGGAGAAGAAATGGAAACCGGTCAGAAGGTGGACGTAAGCCTGTTCCAGGCCGGAGACCTGGTGGACATTACCGGCTGGTCCAAAGGCAAGGGTTTCGCCGGGGTGGTGAAACGCCACGGCTTCGCCGGCGGGCCCAAGACGCACGGCCAGTCTGACCGCCACCGTGCTCCCGGCTCCATCGGCGCCAGCGCTTCTCCCGGCCGGGTGTTCAAAGGACTCAAGATGGCCGGCCACATGGGAGACCGGCGGGTTACCGTCCGCCACCTGGAAGTCTATCAGGCCGACCCGGCCCGCAACCTGCTGCTGGTAAAAGGAGCGGTGCCCGGCGGCAAGAACGGCCTGTTGCTGATTCGTAAATCTCGTGGGGGGAAATAGAAATTGCAGGTCCCGGTTTACAGCCTCACCGGAGAGATAATCGACCAGATAGAGCTTAACGACCAGGTGTTCGGCGTGCCTTTCAACCAGGCGGCCGTCCATCAGGTGGTGGTGGCGCAGCAGGCCAACCAGCGCCAGGGAACCGCCTCCACCAAGTCCCGCAGCGAGGTGGCCGGCAGCACCCGCAAGCTGTTCCGCCAGAAGGGCACGGGCATGGCCCGCGCCGGCAGTCGCCGCTCGCCGCTGCGCAGGGGCGGAGGTATTACCTTCGGGCCCAAACCCAGGGATTACCGCCAGGCCATCCCCAAAAAGATGCGCCGGCTGGCCCTCAAATGCGTCCTCTCGGCCAAAGCCAGGGACGGGGAACTGAAAGTGGTGCAGGAACTCAAGCTGGAGCCGAAGACCAAATACATGGCGCAAATCCTGGCCGACCTGGCAGTTGCCGCGCCGGCGCTGGTGGTCATCCCTGAGCCGCAGGAGCATGTCATCAAAGCGGCGCGCAACATCCCCGGCACCAAGACCATGCCGGCCAATCTGCTCAATGTGCTTGACCTGCTCTCCCGCAAGACGGTGCTGATAACGGTGTCCGCGGCCAGACGGGTGGAAGAGCTGTGGGGCGAGAAACAGGCGGAAGAGGTGCAAAATGCATCTGTTTGACGTGCTGGTACGCCCGCTGGTAACCGAAAAGAACACCATTCTGCAGGCGCAGAACAAATACGCCTTCGAGGTGGCCGGCGAGGCAAACAAACCTCAGGTAAAACAGGCCGTGGAGAAGGCATTCAAAGTCAAAGTGGAAACGGTCAATATCATAAAGGTCCCGGGCAGAACAAAGAGAGTGGGCAGACGCCTTGTGCATACCTCACCCTGGAAGAAGGCGCTGGTCACACTCAAGACCGGGGACAAGATAGAATTCTTTGAAGGGGTATAGGCTCTGACAGGGGGTATGTGTAGTGGCCATTAAGGTGTACCGTCCCACCTCGCCCGGGCGGCGGGGAATGAGCGGCGCCACCTTTGAGGAGATAACCAAGACGAAGCCGGAAAAGGCGCTGGTATCTCCACTGAAGAAAAGAGGTGGACGCAACAACCAGGGAAGGCTGACTGTCCGTCACCGCGGCGGAGGTGCCAAGAGGCAACTTCGCCTCATAGACTTCAAGCGGGACAAGCTCGGAGTCCCCGGACGCGTGGCAGCCATTGAATATGACCCCAACCGCTCCGCACGCATCGCGCTCATCCACTATATCGATGGTGAAAAGCGCTATATACTGGCCCCTGTGGGCGTGAGCGTCGGCAATACGGTAAAGTCCGGGGAGACGGCGGAGATAAGGCCGGGCAACGCCCTGCCCCTCAAGCTCATCCCCACCGGCACCGCCATCCACAACATCGAACTGCAAAAAGGGCGGGGCGGGCAAATCGTGCGCAGCGCCGGTTCGGCAGCCCAGCTGATGGTCAAAGAGGGTGATTACGTCCTGGTCAGGCTGGCCTCCGGAGAGATGCGGCGCATCCGCGGCGACTGCATGGCCACCATCGGACAGGTGGGCAACGTGGACCACCAGAACATTGAACTGGGCAAGGCGGGACGCAAAAGGCTCATGGGGTGGCGGCCCACGGTGCGCGGCTCGGCGATGACCCCCCGCGACCACCCCCACGGGGGCGGCGAAGGCAGGGCGCCCATTGGCCTGGCCGGACCCAAGACCCCCTGGGGCAAGCCCGCCCTGGGCTACCGTACCCGCAAACCCAAATCTTCGGACAAACTCATCGTCAAGCGGCGGAAGGGCAAGTAAAGGAGAACCATGTCAAGGTCAATCAAGAAAGGGCCATACATCGATACCAAGCTGAAGAAGAAGGTGGACGCGGTTAGCCGTTCCCGGCAGAAAGCGGTCATCAAGACCTGGGCGCGCGCCTCCACCATACTTCCGGAGATGGTGGGCCTGACCATCGGTGTGCATGACGGCAGAAGACACGTGCCCATTTTCGTCACGGAAAACATGGTTGGCCACAAACTGGGCGAGTTCGCCCTCACCCGGACCTTCCGCGGCCACGTAGCCAAATCGGAAAGGACTTCTCAAGCGAGGAGAAGAGCATAGACCATGCGAGTGAGAGCGTTTGCCAAAGATACCGGCATTTCGGCGCGCAAGATGCGGCCGCTGGTGAACATGGTACGGGGCAAGAAAGTGGCAGAGGCGCTGGCCCTGCTCAGGTTCGCGCCCTCGCCCAACGCCCGGCTGGTAGCCAAGACAGTGAAGTCGGCCGCTGCCAATGCGGAGAACAACTATCAGCTGGTGCCCGCCGAACTCAAGATAGTGCATATCACCGCTAACGAGGGCCCACGGCTGAAGAGGTTTCACCCGCGGGCCAGAGGACGGGTGCATCCCATCCTCAAAGAGTCCAGTCATATCACCGTCATCGTGGCGGATGAGGAGGAATAATTGGGACGTAAAGTTCATCCGATAGGCTTCCGGCTCGGCATCATACAGGAGTGGCAGGCTAAATGGTACGAGGACACTCACTACGCCGACGCGCTGCAGGAAGACCTGACCATCAGAGGCGCCATCCAGGCCAAATACCCTGACGCCGCCATCTCCCGGGTGGAAATAGAGCGGCAGGCCAAAGAGGTGACCGTGACCATTCATACCGCCCGTCCCGGCATCGTCATCGGGCGGGGAGGTCAGCGGGTGGACGAGCTCAATTCTCATCTGGAGAAACTCACGGGCAAGAAGATCCGTCTGAACATACAGGAGATCAGGCAACCGGAGCTGGACGCCTTCCTGGTGGCCCGGACCATCGCCGACCAGATTCAGCGCCGCATATCCTACCGGCGGGCCATGAAACAGGCCATTTTCCGCACCATGCAGGCCGGGGCCAAGGGCATAAGGGTCAGCTGCTCCGGCCGGCTGGGCGATGCCGAAATCGCCAGGCGCAGGACCATGCATGAAGGGCAGGTGCCCCTGCATACCATGCGCGCCGACATCGACTATGCCTTCACCGAAGCGCGCACCACTCTGGGACGCATCGGCGTCAAGATATGGATCTACAAAGGCGAAGTCCTTCCGGAGGCCAAAGAGCCGGTAGCAGAAGCAGCCGCCCCAGCAGCGGCAAGTGAAGAAACGGCTGAGGTCACCGGCGGAACTCCGGCAGCAGAGGAGGCAGCGCCCCGGGCAGCCGAGCCGGTACCGCCGGCAGCCACAGGCAGGCCTTCCGGCACCGCTGAAGAAAAACCCGCGGAGGCCACCGAAGCTCCCGCCGAAAAGCCCTCGCCCCGTAGAAGGAGAAAGCCGGCCGCTGAAGCTGAGGAAAAGCCTCAGGAAGCAGCCGCTGAAGAAAGGGTCAAAGAAGAAACCGGGGCTAAGGCCGAGGACAAACCGCCCAGAAAAAGAGCCAAAGCAGATAAACCCGCCACATCTGAAGCCGAGGCTTCCGGTGTAGCGGACCAAGAGGAAAGAGATGCTGCAACCTAAACGGGTCAAGTACCGCAAGACACACAAGGGGCGCCGCGCGGGGGAGGCCCAGGCCGGGAATACCACCGTTTTCGGTGACTACGGCCTGCAGGCCTTGGAGTCCGTCTGGCTCAGCAGCCAGCAAATCGAGGCCGCCCGCCGCGCCATCACCCGCTATATACGGAGAGGCGGCAAAGTGTGGATCCGCATCTTCCCGGACAAGCCCGTGACCAAGAAACCCGCCGAAACGCGTATGGGCAGCGGCAAAGGACCGCCGGACCACTGGGTGGCGGTGGTCAAAGCGGGAAGAATAATCTTCGAGATGGCGGGGGGGGACGAAAACACAGCCAGGGAAGCCATGCGCCTCGCCTCACACAAGCTGCCACTGGCTACCAGATTCGTGGTGCGGGAAGGAGTGACCGCCTGACCGGGGTGGGAGTAAAGACATGGTGCGAGTGGACGAATTTCGCGCGCTGAGCAGCGATGACCTTACCAAACAGCGAGAGGCGGCCAAGCAGGAGCTGCTTAACCTGCGCCTGCGCCTGGCCACCAGGCAACTGGTAAATCACCGGGAGATACCCTTTGTCAAGAAGAAGATCGCCCGGATAAACACCATCTTAAGAGAAAGAGAGCTGGGGACTGGGTAGCATGAAGACCGGCGAACAAAAAGTAAGAACGGGACGGGTGGTCCGCAACCGCACGGAAAAGACCGTGGTCGTGGCGGTGAACACACCCAAGCGCTTTCCCAAATACAGAAAGACCATCACCTGGGCGATAAACTATATGGCCCACGATGAGAAGAACGCCTGCCGGGAGGGAGACATGGTCAGGATAGTGGAGTCCCGCCCCCTCTCCCGGCGCAAACGGTGGCGGGTGGCGGAGATACTGAGCCGCAGAGAGGTAGCCGAGGTCAAGCCCCGGGAGCTGGAAGAGCGGGAGAGCACGGAAGGATGATTCAAACTTACACAAGACTCAGAGCCGCCGACAACACCGGGGCAAGAGAAGTAATGTGCATCAACGTACTCGGCGGCACCAGGAAGAAATACGCCCGGGTGGGTGACATCATCATGGTCACGGTGAAGAAAGCCATTCCCAACGCCGCCATGAAGAAGGGTTCCGTGGTGCGGGCGGTAGTGGTACGCACCGCCCATCCCTACCGGCGTCCGGATGGCTCCTACATCCGGTTCGATGAGAACGCGGCCGTAATACTGACCGATAAGAACAACCCCCGGGGGACCCGCATCTTCGGCCCGGTGGCGCGGGAACTGAGAGACAAGGAGTTCACCAAGATTATCTCCCTGGCCCCCGAGGTGCTGTGAGGACAAGTATGAAAATCAGAAAGAATGACACGGTGCTGGTCATCGCCGGGAAAGACCGCGGCAAGAAAGGGAAAATCCGCTTTGCCTATCCCAAGAAAAACCGGGTGGTGGTGGAAGGGGTGAACTTCATCAAGAAGCACTCCCGCGCCAGACACCAGGCCAGGCAGGCAGGAATTATAGACCTGGAAGCACCGCTGGACGTCTCCAACGTGATGCTGCTCTGCCAGAAGTGCAACCGTCCTACCCGCATCGGCTTAACCTTTCTGGAAGACGGAAGAAAGGTGAGGACCTGCCGCTCCTGCCGAGAGGTGATTGACTAGATGTCCAGACTGAAGGAGAAATTCCAGACAGAAGTGGTGCCGGCACTCAAAGAGCGTCACAGCTACCGGAACGTAATGGAAGTGCCGCGCTTGGTGAAGATAGTGCTCAACATCGGGCTGGGGGAAGCCATCCAGAACGCCAAGGCGCTGGAATCCGCGGAGGCTGAGCTGGCCGCCATCTCGGGCCAGCACCCGGTGACCACGCGTTCGCGGCGGTCCATCGCCGCATTCCGGTTGCGCGCCGGAATGCCTATCGGCATGACGGTCACCCTGCGCGGGGAGCGGATGTTCCAGTTCCTGGACAGGCTGATAAGCACGGTTCTGCCCCGGGTGCGCGAGTTCGGCGGGGTATCTCCCACCGCCTTTGACGGGCGGGGCAACTATACCCTGGGGATGAAGGAACAAATCGCCTTCCCGGAAATAGACTATGACAAAATAGAGAAAATACGGGGAATGGAGATAACCATCGTCACCACGGCCAGAACCGATGAGGAAGGCAGACATCTGCTGGAACTGCTGGGCATGCCCTTCGCCAGGGAAGGAACGGAGTAGAAATGGCCAAGAAATCAAAGATAGTAAAGTCAATGAGAGAGCCCAAATTTCCGGTACAGCAGCACCTCCGCTGCCGGCTGTGCGGACGGCCGCGCGCCTATATGAGGCAGTTCGGGGTGTGCCGCATCTGCTTCCGCCGGCTGGCACTGTGCGGACAGCTCCCCGGAGTAAGGAAAGCGAGCTGGTAGCAGGATAGAGGATAGACTATGACAGTTACTGACCCCATCTCGGATATGCTCACCCGGATACGCAATGCGCTGATGGCCAAACACGACCAGGTGCTGGTGCCTTCATCGCGGCTGAAGCTTTCCGTCGCCCGCATCCTCAAGGAGGAAGGCTTCATCACCGACTATGAGGTGGTGAGGGGGAAGCCGGAGCGGGTGATCAAAATCCATCTCAAATATGACGACCATAACAAGCCGGTAATCAGCGGCCTGAAGAGAGTGAGCAAGCCCGGGCTCAGGGTATATGTGCACGGCAAGGAAATCCCCCGGGTCTACGGCGGCCTGGGTATAGCCATCGTCTCCACCTCCAGAGGAGTGAAGACAGGCAGCCAGGCCTACCACCAGGGAATCGGCGGGGAGCTACTATGCTACGTATGGTAAACCACAGGTGGAGTGATAGGCGATGTCCCGAGTAGGCAGACTGCCCGTAACCGTGCCCGCGGGGGTAACGGTCACCGTGGCAAAAGACAAAGTGACGGTCAAAGGACCCAAAGGCGAGCTCAGTTGCCCGGTCAGCCCGGATATGACCATTTCCCGGAGCGACGACACCATCCTAGTGTCCCGCCCCAATGATGCCCCCAAGGTCCGGGCCATGCACGGGCTCACCCGCACCCTTATCTACAATATGATCAACGGAGTAAGCCGCGGGTTCGATAAGTACCTTGAGATGGTAGGCGTGGGCTACCGCGCGGAGAAATCCGGAGACAAGCTGGTGCTGCGCGCCGGCTACTCCCACCCGGTGGAAGTCGAGCCCCTGCCCGGTGTTTCTCTGGCAGTGGAGGGGAACCGCATCAAGGTCTCCGGCATCAACAAAGAAACCGTCGGCGAGATGGCCGCCCGCATCCGGAAGATCCGTCCCCCGGATGCCTATAAAGGCAAGGGCATACGGTATTCCGGGGAAGTGGTACGGCTCAAGCCCGGAAAAGCAGGAAAGGTAGTAGGGAAGAAATAATCATGGCCAAGACCGCGCCCAGACTGGCCCGCATCAAGCGGCACGCTAGAGTCAGACAGAAAGTATACGGCACGCCGGAAAGGCCCCGGCTCTGCGTCTTCCACAGCCTGAACCATATTTATGCCCAGGTGGTCGATGATACCAGGGGTCATACCGTGGCCGCCGCTTCCACCCTGGACCCGGAAGCCAGAGGCGAGACGGACGGCAAGACAAAATCGGGGCATGCGCAGCTGGTGGGAGGCCTGATTGCCCGCAGAGCGCTGAGCCAGGGAATCAAGGCGGTCACTTTTGACCGCGCTGGCTTCAAGTACCACGGCCGGGTCAAGGCGCTGGCCGAAGCTGCGCGCAGCGGTGGCCTGGATTTTTAGAAGGACGAGAAATGGCGGAAAAACTGGACAAGACCATAAGCAGGATTGACACTACTGACCTGGCCATCAACGACCGGCTGATGTACATCAACCGGGTGGCCAAGGTTATGAAGGGCGGCAAACGTCTCCGCTTCAGCGCGCTGGTGGTCAGCGGCGACGGCCAGGGCCACGTGGGGCTGGGCATCGGCAAGGCCAACGAGGTGCCAGCCGCCATCAACAAAGGCGGCGCCGCCGCCAGAAAAAGCCTGATTAGAGTGCCGCTGACCGGAAGCACCATCCCCCACGAAGTAACCGCGGAATACGGTGCCGCCAGGGTCATGCTCAAGCCCGCCGCCCCCGGCACGGGGGTCATCGCAGGCGGCAGCGTGCGCGCCGTGCTGGAAACATGCGGCGTACAGGATATTCTCACCAAGTCCCTGGGCTCGGACAATCATATCAACGTGGCCAAAGCCACCCTGCTGGCGCTCAGCCAGCTCCGCAACCCGGCCGAAGAAGTGGCCAGGCGGAAGGCGGCGGCGACGGCCGGGGAGACCGCGAGCCATGGCTAGACTGCGCATCACCTGGGTCAAGAGCAGCATCGGCTATAATGAAAGCCAGAAGAAGACCCTGGCCGCTCTGGGCTTTCACCGGCTGAACCAGAGCATCGTCAGGGAGGACTCCATGTCCCTGCGCGGCATGGTCAATAAAGTAAGACACCTGGTCAAGGTGGAGGAAGCCATTGAGACTCAATGAGATAGCGCCGCCCGCCGGCTCAAAGCGAAACCGCAAACGCATAGGCAGAGGCAACGCCAGCGGTCACGGCACCTACGCCGGCAAAGGGCTGAATGGACAGAAGTCCCGCAGCGGCCACAAGATGCGCCCCGGCTTTGAGGGCGGCCAGCTACCGCTGATAAAGCGGCTGCCCCGCAAGCGCGGCTTCACCAACATCTTCCGTAAAGAATACAGCATCGTCAGCCTGGAGAAGCTCAACATCTTCGAGGCGGGCACCGAGGTGACCCCGGACAAGATGCTGGCGGCAGGCCTGGTGAAATCGCTCAAGCAGCCGGTCAAGGTCCTTTCCGACGGCGAGATAAGCCATCCTTTGACTGTCAGGGCGAACAAATTCTCCGCAGCGGCCAGGGCCAAAATCGAGGCGGTGGGGGGCAAAGCCGAGGAGGTAGAGCATGCGGCCAAGGCCGAGTAGGCCGCGCCTGCTCCAGGCAATGCTGGACGCGTTCAGCTTGCCTGACCTGAGACGGCGCATCCTCATCACCATCGGGATTCTGGTCATCTTCCGCTTCGTGGCCCACGTGCCCGTGCCGGGGGTTGACCAGACCGCCCTGCAGGCGTTGTTCGAGCGCAACGCATTGCTCGGCATGCTGGATATGTTCAGCGGCGGCGCCATGCGCCGGCTCAGCGTGGCGGCAATGGGCGTTTACCCTTACATTACCGCCTCCATCATCATGATGTTGCTGGTGCCCGTCATCCCGCGGCTCCAGGCCCTCTCCCGGGAAGGAGAAGGCGGCAGGAACAAGATAAACCTGATTACCCACTGGCTGGTAGTGCCGCTGGCGGCCATCCAGGGCTACGGCCAGCTGGTCTTTATCCAGCGGGAAGGGGTGCTGGCCGGCACAGATACCCTTTCCATGGCAGCTATGGTGATATCAATGGTGGCCGGGACCATGCTGCTGGTGTGGCTCGGCGAGCTCATCACGGAGTACGGCATTGGCAACGGCATCTCCATCATCATCTTTGGCGGCATAGTGGCCCAGCTACCGGAGATGATAGGCCAGGGCTTCCTGGCCAGGGAAAACTTCATGGGGCTTTCCGTGTACTTGTTGCTGGTGATTCTGACCATCGTGGTCATCGTCATCTTTACCGAAGCCCACCGCCGCATCCCGGTGCAATATGCCAAAAGCGTGTTCCGCAGCGGGCGTATGTACCGTCAGTCCGGCACCACGCATATCCCGCTCCGGGTAAACTCCGCCGGCATGATACCCCTTATTTTCGCTATGTCGCTGGTGCTGTTTCCGGGCATCGTGGCCAGCTATTTCGCCAACCCGGCCGACCCCAACTTCGCCGATTCCATAATGGCCCTTTTCAATCCCAACGCTCCCATGCCTATGGGGCTCTTCTACTGGGCGCTCTACTTCGTTATGGCCATCGCCTTCACCTTCTTCTACACCATGGTCATCTATCAGCAGCAGGACCTGCCCGGAGTGTTGCAGCGTCAGGGAGGCTTCATTCCCGGAATCAGGCCGGGCAAGACCACGGCTGCCTACCTGAACGGGGTCATTAACCGCATTACCTGGGGCGGGGCCCTCTTTCTGGCCACCGTAGCCATAATGCCCTTCGTGGCCAGGCAGATCACCAACGTCCAGGTCATCCAGCTTTCCAGCCTCGGTCTGCTGATTATGGTGGGGGTGGTGCTGGACACGATGAAGCAACTGGAAGCCCAGCTGGTCATGCGCCGCTATGAGGGCTTTATTAGATAGGTGTTTTTGGTGTATAATGTAGTTTTTGTGGGGGCACCGGGGTCCGGCAAGGGAACACAGGCGGAAGCAGTGGCCCGGAAACTGGACCTGGTGCACATATCATCCGGGGACCTTTTCCGCGAGGCCGTGGAAAAGAACACCGAGCTGGGCAACAAGGCAAAATCATATTTGCAGAGAGGAGAACTGGTCCCGGACGAGGTCACCATACGGATGGTCCTGGACAGGCTCTCCGGCCCGGAGGTGAAGAGCGGGGTGATTCTGGACGGTTTCCCCCGCAATCTGGAGCAGGCAAAGGCCCTGGACACGGCGTTGGCCGAACAGGGAAAGACCATAGACGCGGTGGTGCACATAATGGTCTCCGAGGAAGAGCTTATCGGCCGCTTGAGCGGCCGCCGCGTCTGCCGTCAGTGCGGCGCCGTCTACCATGTGCAGGCGTCTCCGCCGGCGGTGGAGGGCAGATGCGATAAGTGCGGCGGAGAGCTGTACCGGCGCCCGGATGACAGCCCGGAAACGGTCAGGAACCGGCTGCAGGTTTATTCGCGGGAGACGGGGCCAATAATAGAACATTACCGCCACAAAGGCAATGTCCTGGAGATAGAGGGAGGGGGAGACATAGAAGAGGTCACCGGGAGAATCGTGGCCGCGCTCAGGCGGGAGAGAACCGCCCGCCGATGAGCGTCATCATCAAGACCAAGGAAGAGATAGCCGCCATGAGCAAGGCGGGGAAAATAGTGGCTGAGATACTGCAAATACTGTGTGAAAAGCTGAGACCCGGGATGGAGACCGGGGAGCTGGACCGCATCGCCGAGCGTGAGCTGGAGAAGCGCGGCGCCAGGTCCTCTTTCAAAGGCTACCACGGCTTCCCTGCCAGCCTGTGCGTCTCGGTGAACGATGAAATCGTGCATGGCATCCCGGGCAAGCGGGTGCTCCGGGAAGGAGACCTGGTTTCCCTGGACTTCGGCGCCATCTGTGACGGCTTCCAGGGAGATGCCGCCGTAACCGCGGGCATCGGCAAGCTGAGCCCGGCGGCGCAGGCGCTGCTGGAGACTACCAGTGAGGCCCTGACCGCGGGCATAAATGCCGCCCGGCGCGGCAGCAGGCTCGGCGCCATATCCGCCGCCATCCAGCAACACGCTGAAACCCGGGGGTACTCGGTGGTGCGTGAGTACACCGGCCACGGCATCGGCCGTGAGATGCATGAAGACCCCCAGATACCCAATTTCGGCACCCCGGACTCAGGCCCGGTGCTGAAAACGGGAATGACGCTGGCCCTGGAGCCGATGGTGAACATCGGGGACTGGCGCACCCGGGTGGGAGAGGACCGGTGGACGGTATATACCGCCGATGGCAGCCTCTCGGCGCACTTCGAGCACACCATTGCCATTACCGATAACGAAGCGGAGGTGCTGACCAGGTAAGTAATGCCTAAGAAGGAAGCGATAGAGGTGGAGGGAACCGTGGTGGAGGCACTGCCCAACGCCATGTTCCGCGTAGAACTGGCCAATGGACATATGGTACTGGCCCATATTTCGGGCAAAATCAGGGTACATTACATACGGGTTCTACCAGGAGACAGGGTGCTGGTGCAGCTATCTCCCTATGACCTCGGCAGGGGCAGGATAGTTTACCGGTTCAAGTAAAGGTAAGGTTAGACCATGAAAGTAAGAGCTTCGGCTAAAGTACGGTGTGAGAAATGCAAGGCGGTGCGCCGGCGGGGGGTGGTCAGGATAATCTGCACCAACCCCAAGCACAAGCAGCGTCAGGGATAGACCAGCAGGAGGAGGATGTAGAATGGCACGCATCGCAGGAGTAGACCTGCCCAGGAACAAACAGGCCTGGGTTTCACTGCAGTACATCTACGGCATCGGCCCGGTGCTGAGCCGCAATATCCTGGCCCGGACCAACATCAGCCCGGATACCAGGATAAATCAGCTCACCGAGGACGAAGTCAACCGTCTGCGCGAGGTAATCGATAAAGAGTTCAAGGTAGAAGGCGACCTCAGGCGAGAAGTCCAGATGAACATCAAGCGCCTGATAGAAATCGGCAGCTACCGCGGCATCCGTCACCGCTTCAACCTGCCCGTGCGCGGGCAGCGCACCCGGACCAATGCCCGCTCCCGCCGCGGCGAACGCAAGACGGTGGCCGGCAGAGGTCAGAGACGCGGTACGGCCAAGAAGTAAGGAGGAGGAGATAGCATGCCACCCAGGAAACAGAGCGGACCAAGAAGACGTGAACGCAAGAATATACCCACGGGCAAAGCGTACGTTCAATCAACGTTCAATAACACCGTGGTCACACTCACTGACCCCCAGGGCAATGTAATCGCCTGGGGAAGCTCGGGCTCGGCAGGATTCAAAGGCTCGCGCAAGGGAACGCCCTACGCCGCGCAGATGGCGGCGAGGGAAGCGGTGAGGAAGGCCATGATGCACGGACTGCGCCAGGTTGAGGTGTTCGTCAAGGGGCCGGGCAGCGGCCGGGAGGCGGCCATCCGCTCACTGCAGAGCTCGGGCCTGTACATCACCGGCATCAGAGACGTCACCCCCATCCCGCACAACGGCTGCCGCCCACCAAAGAGGAGGAGAGTGTAAGCGAGCGATATGGCAAGATACATCGGCCCTGTATGCAGAATGTGCCGCCGCAGTGGCGGGAAGCTGTTCCTGAAGGGGGAACGCTGCTTCACCAAGTGCGCCGTGGAACGGCGCCCCAAGCCCCCGGGCCAGCAGGTGGCCAGGCGCCGGCAGAAGCTCTCCGACCGCGGGCTGCAGCTGCGCGAGAAACAGAAAGCCCGCTTCACCTACGGCATCATGGAGAGGCAGTTCCGCCGCCTGTTCAACGAGGCCGCCAGGCAGGAAGGAGTCACCGGCGATAACCTGCTCGTCATGCTGGAAAGGCGGCTGGACAACATCGTGCACCGCCTCGGCTTTGCCGATTCCCGCAGCCAGGCGCGGCAGCTCATACGGCACGGCCACATCACCCTCAATGACCACAAGACCGATATCCCCTCCGCCCTGGTCAAAGAAGGTGATAAAATCGGCTGGGTGAAAGAAAGCGTCAGGACCGAATATTATAAGCAGCTGGCCCAGACCATCCAGTCCAAGACCGTACCCGGGTGGCTGAGCCTGGACAGGAACAACCTCGCCGGAGAGGTCCTGTCCCTGCCCACTCCGGAAGACGTGGAAGCCACCTTTGACGGCAAGACCATAGTAGAATACTATTCGCGATAATTGCGGAGGAGGTTAAACCTTTTGTCCCGATTGGTAGTCCCGAAAATCGAATGCGTACAGAGAGAAGATAACTTCGCCCGCTTCGTCGTCGAGCCCCTGGAGCGAGGCTTCGGCATGACGCTGGGCAATTCCCTGCGCCGGGTGCTGCTCGGTTATCTGCCGGGAGCGGCTATCACCCAGGTAAAGATAGACGGCACCAGGCACGAGTTCACCGCCATCCCCTACGCCAGAGAAGACGTCATCGACTTCCTGCTCAACGTCAAGGCGATAAGGATAAAACCGCTTTCTGACCAGTCCGGCAAACTGGTCCTGGACGTGCAGGGCCAGGGACGGGTCTGCGCCGCAGATATCCAGCCCTCCAACGACTTCGAAGTCGCCAACCCGGAGCTTTGCCTTCTCACGCTCAATTCGCCCGAGGCCAAACTGCACGCGGAGTTCACCGTGGAGATAGGCGAAGGTTACCGCGCCGCGGAATCCAGCGATAACCTGCCCGTGGATACCATCCCGGTGGACGCCATCTTCACCCCCATCCGGAAGGTGAATTTCACCACCGAGCCCATCCACGTGGGGCGGGAGACCAGCCACGAACGGCTTAATCTGGAGGTGTGGACCGACGGCACCATAGCGCCCGTGGATGCCCTGAGCCAGGCGGCGAGCATACTGGTGGAGCAACTTACTCCCTTCATCGAGTACATCAAGGTCTCCCAGATGAAAGCCGAGGAACAGCTCATCCGGCAATCCATACCCGATGAAAAATACAATATGCCGGTAGAACAGCTGGACCTGTCCGTGCGGACGATGAACTGCCTGCGGCGGGGAGGAATCACCACCGTGGGAGACCTCGTCAGCAAAAAGGCCAAAGACCTGCTGCAACTGCGTAACTTCGGACAGAAGTCCTACCATGAGATAGAAGAACGCCTCCAGCAAATGGGGCTTACCCTACAGCATAGCGGCCTGGGTGAAGCCAGGGAACTTCTGCAGGAGCACGAGCTAGAAGAGGAGCCGGCCGAGCCGGATACCGGGGAGCCGGTACCCGATGAAACCCCTTCCGAAGAGGTAAAAGATGAGACATAAAATGGCGGGAAGGAAGCTGGGCCGGGATAGCGGGCACCGCCGGGCCCTGTACCGGAACCTGGTAACCGCCCTGCTGAAACACGAGAAGATCGTTACCACCGAGGCCAAAGCCAAAGAGGTGTGCAGCCTGGCGGAAAAGATGATAACCCTGGGCAAACACGGCGGGCTGGGCACCTTCCGCCAGTCCCTCACCTTCATCATCGAGCAGGACGTGGCCGACAAAGTATTTTCCGAGCTGGCCACCAGGTATGCCAGCCGTTCCGGCGGTTACACCCGGATGGTCAAGCTGGGGCCCAGGCTGGGAGACGGTGCGCCCATGGTCCAGCTTTCTCTGGTCGAGTAGTGGCCCGCAAACAGGGGTTATCTTGGCCAGAATGGTACTGATTATGGAATATGACGGAATGAACTACTGCGGCTTCCAGATGCAAAAAGGACAGCCCACCGTACAGGCTGAGGTGGAGGCGGCGCTGAGCCATCTTACCGGAGAGAGGAGACGGGTGATGGCAGCCAGCCGCACGGATACCGGAGTGCAGAACCGGTCCGGCGGACAACCGACCGATGTACT
>CAZZAU010000009.1:0-16804 GCA_964652725.1 uncultured Dehalococcoidaceae bacterium
CCCCTGGCGGCCGGACCGTCCCCGCAACTGGTCATCAATGCGCCGGGCTTCGTGGCGCTCCGTGCCGATGACGTGGAGGCCACCCGCAGCCACCACCCGGCGGTGTTTGTCCTGCCACTCTGCCTCATCCTGTCCCTCCGGACTTCCGCCCAGGATGATGTCCACGCCGCGGCCGGCCATATTGGTGGCCACCGTAACCACCCCTGGCTCCCCGGCCCGGGCAATGATGTAGGCCTCTTTTTCATGGTTTTTGGCGTTCAGCACCTCGTGGGGAATGCCCCGCTTCTTCAGAAGGTCGCTCAATACCTCGGACTTCTCAATGGATACGGTGCCCACCAGCACTGGCTGGCCGGCAGCGTGCGCCTGCTCGATTTCGCGGGCCACCGCCCTGAACTTGCCCCGCCCGCTCTTGTAAATCTGGTCGGCGAAGTCCTGGCGGACCATAGGCCGGTGAGTGGGAATCACCACCACATCCAGGCGGTATATCTTGTGAAACTCCTCCGCCTCCGTGGCGGCGGTGCCGGTCATCCCGGCCAGCTTTTCATACATACGGAAGTAGTTCTGGATGGTAATGGTGGCGTAAGTCAGCGTCTCCCGCTGCACCTTGACGTGCTCCTTGGCTTCGATAGCCTGGTGCAACCCTTCCGAATAACGCCGGCCGAACATCAGCCGCCCGGTGAATTCGTCCACGATGATGACCTCCCCGTCCTTCACCACATAGTCGCGGTCACGCCGGAACAGGGCGTGGGCCTTCAGGGCGTTTTCCAGATAGCGGGTCAGGCCGAAGTTGCCGGGGTCATAAAGGTTGGGCGTTTTCAGCAGTCCTTCCCTCTTGAGCATGCTTTCGATGTTGCTGATGCCGGCATCGGTCAGGTTCACGTTCCTCTCTTTTTCGTCGGTGACGTAGTCCACATCAGGCCTCAGCCGCGGCACCAGCCGGGCGAACACCTGGTATACCTGCCCCGACTCCTGGGCCGGTCCGCTGATGATGAGCGGCGTCCGCGCCTCATCGATGAGCAGGTTGTCCACCTCGTCCACGATAGCGAAGTTCGGGTCACGCTGCACGCACTGGGCGAGGTCTGTCACCATATTATCGCGCAGATAGTCAAAGCCGAACTCGCTGCTGGTGCCGTAGGTTATATCAGCTTTGTACGCCTCCTGGCGCGGAACCGGGCGGTAATGCCGCCACCGCCCCTCCCCTGCGTCATATCCGGGGTCATAAAGGCGGGACGGCTGGTGCTCGTCTGCAGTCTGCATTGGGTAGATGCTGGCGACGCTCACGCCGAGCAGGTGATAGATGGGGCCCATCCAGTAGGCATCCCGCCGCGCCAGGTAATCATTGACCGTGACCAGGTGAGCTCCCTTGCCGCTCAGCGCGTTGAGATACAGGGGCAGGGTGGCCACCAGCGTTTTGCCTTCTCCCGTCTTCATCTCGGCGATGCGGCCCTGGTGGAGAACAATGCCCCCCATAAGCTGCACATCGAAGTGGCGCTGACCGATGGTCCTTTTGGCCGCCTCCCGCACCGCGGCGTAGGCCTCGGGCAGGAGCTGATCCAGCGTCTCGCCATCATTCAGCCGGGCCCGGAACTCGTCCGTTTTGGCCCGCAGCTCGCCATCGCTCAGTTTTTCAAAGTCGGGCTCAAGCCCGTTGATGCGTTCCACGACTGGCCTTAATTTCTTCAGTTGTTTTTCATTGGAGTCAACAAGACCCCCGAGCCATTTAAGCATGGTTATCACCTTCGAGCAGTTGTTTCGCCGCCTCTTTATCGCTCTCCCACACCATCACCCTGACCTCACCCAGCCCGTCCACGGCGAAGACGTGCACGGAAGGTGCGGCATTCGCCTGCAGCACGCTCGTTATGCCGTGGCTGCTGAGCTTGCCCCGGATGATGGTGGCCTCGGCTTCGCTGCACGCCCGGTACACCTCCACCATCCGGTCCGGTTTCGATGTGTCTTTTTTACTCAAACATCGCTCCCACGGACATGCCGGTGTGGATACGGTGGATGGCTTCCCCTATGAGCGGCGCTATGGAAAGCACCCTGATCTTGTCCAGCTTCTTCTCCTCCGGCACCGGAATGGTGTTGGTCACCACCACCTCTTTTACCGGACAGGCGTCAATCCGCTGGATCGCGGGGCCGGTGAACACGGGGTGGGTACAGCAGGCGTAGACCTCCTGGACGCCGTTTTCTTTCAGTGTGGAAACTACATTCACCAGCGAACCGGCGGTGTCTATCTCGTCGTCCACCGTCAGCGCCACCCTGCCCTTCACCTCACCGATTACGTTCAGCGTCTCCGTGCGGTCTACGTTCCCCACCCGCCTCTTCTCCATAATCGCCAGCGGAGCATTAAGCTTCTCCGCCAGGTCGCGCGCCCGCTTGGTGATACCGATATCCGTCGCCACCACCACCAGGCCGTCAAACTTTCTGCCTTTGAAGTAATTGGCCAGCAAGTTCAGTGCCGTGAGCTCATCCACCGGGATGCTGAAGAATCCCTGTATCTGGGCGGCGTGCAGGTCCACCGTCAGCAGGCGGTTGGCCCCGGCCACCGTAAGCAAGTCGGCGATGAGCCGGGCGGTGATGGGCACCCGGGGCTGGTCTTTCTTGTCCGTCCGTCCGTAGCCATAGTAAGGCACCACTGCTGTGATACGTCCCGCCGAGGCTCTTTTCAGAGCATCGATCATTATCAGGAGCTCTACCAGACTGGTATTGACCGGAGAACTCAAAGGCTGAATTATGAAGGTGTCACGCTGCCTCACGTTTTCCAGGATACGTACGAAGGTATTCTCGTTGCTGAACTCAAAGGCCTCACTCCTGCCCAGCGGGATGTCCAGATAGTCCACCACCTCTCGGGCCAGCTCCGGATGGGCGTTGCCCGTGAACACCTTCAGCTCATCCATTCCGTGCGTCTCCTTTGCCCATTGAATTCATATAGATTATAGCACGATTGATACTCCGGCTCATCCCCTCCCTGTATCCGGTCTTAAGCTCCGCTCGCCCAATTGCATCCGGCTGCGAAAATATCCCGCGCACATGTTGACAAATGATTCATATTTATGCTATCAATTGATACAGAGCGATTTGAGTGCTGTAGTGATGCCCGGTCAGAAGTTTTTTGCTTATTACTGGTTTTATTACTTTAGCTGGCGTTCCCGCGCCGGGGAGGGCTGGGCATGAGCGGTTAGGCCCGTAAGATAGCAGAATAGCAGAAGAAGCGAAGCAAGAGCCCTCCCCAAAAGGGCTTTTTTGTTTGTCCAATTCAGAACAGAGGTGAACGGAGATGATAATCATGAAATCGGAAGCCACCAAAGAGGAGATTGACAATGTAGTCAGGGAGATACGCAAGTACGGCCTGAAAGCGGATGTATCGCGGGGGGAGTTCCGCACCATCATCGGCCTCATCGGAGACGAGCGTAAAGCGGACTTCTCCCACTTCGGCACCCTTCCCGGGGTGAAAGAGGCCATGATGGTGGAGACGCCCTACAAGCTCATCAGCCGGGAGTACGGCCGGCTCTTCGACGGGGAAGCGGAGCGCCGTGAGATAAAGGTGGGCAATGTCACCATCGGCGGGGACAATCTTGTCTTCTTTGCCGGCCCCTGCGCCATCGAGAGCAAGGCCCAGCTTTTCCGCATCGCCGAAGAAGCAAAAAAGGCCGGCGCGCATCTCCTGCGCGGAGGTGTCTTCAAGCCGCGCAGCTCGGTGCACTCGTTCCAGGGGCTGGGCGCCAACGGCCAGGAGGATGCAGAGGAAGCCCTGAGCTGGCTGCGCGAGGCCGGCCAGAAGTTCGAAATGCCGGTGGTCACCGAGGTCAGAGGGGAGTCACAGATAGACCTGGTGGCCAGGTATGTGGACATTCTTCAGGTGGGCGCCCGCAATATGTACAACCAGGACCTGCTGGCCAGCGCCGCCCGCACGGGGAAGCCGGTGCTTTTCAAGCGGCACTTCGGGGCCGGCGTGGACGAGTTCCTGGCCTTCGCCGAGTATATGGCCGCCGAAGGCAACAAGGATGTCATTCTGTGCGAGCGCGGCATCCTTCCGGTAGGCAAGGGCAAGAACTATACCCGCTACACTTTTGATCTGGCCTCTATCCCGGCCGTTCAGCGGGAGACCTATCTTCCGGTGGTAGCTGACCCCAGCCACGCCACCGGCCGCCGCGACCTTATTTTCAATATGAGCTGCGCCGCCGTGGCCGCGGGTGCCTGCGGCCTGATGATAGAGACCCACTATAACCCCACCGAGGCGCTGGTGGACGCGGTGCAGATGATAACCCCTGACGAGCTGAAAGAGGTCATCGAAGCCTGCCAGAAAATCCACGAGCTTGTGCACCGCGTGCAGAAAGTGAAGGTCTGAACCTGTGCGAGAAGTCTGTGTAAACTTGAGCGGCCGCAGCTATACCGTGGCCATCGGCGCCGGCCTGCTCGGGGAGACCGGGAAAAGGCTGAAGCAAAACGGGTTTTCGGGGAACGCGGTCATCATCACCGACTCCACCGTGAAGGAGTTGTACGGCGCCAGCCTGGCACGACAACTGACCGGGGAAGGTTTTGGCGTCAGCATACTGGCCGTGCCCGCCGGAGAGGAGCAGAAATCGTTGCAGACTACAGGCCGCCTGTATGAGCAGCTTACGGATGCCCACACCGAGCGGAGCACCCCGGTGCTGGCGCTGGGGGGTGGAGTCATCGGCGATATGGCCGGGTTCGTGGCCGCCACCTACCTGCGGGGCTTGCCTCTGGTGCAGCTCCCCACCACCCTGCTGGCGCAGGTGGATAGTAGCGTGGGGGGGAAGGTGGCGGTGGACCACGGACGACTCAAGAATATGGTGGGTACTTTCTATCAGCCGCGGCTGGTCATCGCCGATACGGGAACACTGAAAACGCTCCCTGAAGAAGAGTTCGCCAGCGGCCTGGCCGAGGTCATCAAGAGCGCGGCCATCAGAGATGAAAGTTTTTTCGGATTCCTTGAAAATAATATCGAACGCATCAGGACGCGGAATGAGGATGCTCTGGAAGAGATTGTGTATCGTTCGGTGAGCATCAAGGCCGAAGTGGTGGCGCAGGACGAACTGGATTTGGGGCTGAGAAACATATTAAACTATGGTCATACCATCGGCCACGCCGTCGAGTCAGTTTCCGGTTTCAGGGTCAAACACGGGCAGGCGGTGGCAATAGGTATGGTAGCCGCGGCCAGGATAGCGCACCGTATGGGTATGCTTGGTGGCGACGAAGCGAAAAGGCTGAAGAAACTCATCGCACGGGCCGGTTTGCCCGCGGAGCTGCCGGACTTGAGGCCTGATGAGATTATGGAAACCATGCGGCACGACAAGAAAGTCAGAGAAAACAGAATCAGGTTCGTACTGCTCGGGTCCATAGGCGATGCCGTCATAGCGGACGACGTGAGTCCGTCCCTGGTGGAACAGGTGCTGGCAGGCGATGGATAGGCCCGCGATTTGCGCCTCCATAGTGGAGAATGACTCCCAGGCCATCGGGCACGTCGCAGATATTGTCGACCTGTTCGAGTTGCGCATTGATCTCATAGGCAAGACGTGGCGTGAGCTGGTGCCATACCTGACCAAACCCTGGATAGCCTGCAACAGAAAGCTGGAAGAGGGGGGAGGCTGGAAGCAAAATGAGATGGAAAGGCTGCACGCACTGGAAGAAGCGGCGGACCTGGGCGCCGATATTATAGATATCGAGCTGAGCACCCAAAACCTAAACGAGGTTGTGTCCCGGCTCAAAGGCAATGCCGCGTGCCTAGTTTCCTATCATAATTTTGCCGGAACGCCTTCACTGGACGAGCTGAAAAACATCGTCCGGGAGCAGCTGCAGGCCGGCGCTGATATATGCAAGGTAGTGACCAAGGCGCAGACCTTCACCGATAACCTGACGGTTTTGCAGCTAATCGCCGGTTTTCCCGGTGTTCGCGTGGTCTCCTTTGCCATGGGGTCGCCGGGTGCGGTCAGCCGTGTTCTCTGTCCGCTGGTGGGAGGCGATTTTACCTACGCCTCCGTTGCCGGAGGCAAAGAGGCCGCCTCTGGTCAGATAACCGCCGCCGAGCTGCGCAGAATCTACACGATGGTGAAGACGTGATAACCGGCAGAACGAAGGTCTGCGGCATCATCGGCGACCCGGTGGAGCACACGATGTCGCCCGCGATGCACAACGCCGCCTTCGCTGAGCTGGGGCTGGACTACGCCTATCTTCCCTTTCGCGTACGGCCGGAAGAGCTGGGAAACGCCATAAGCGGCATACGGGCGCTGGGCATCATCGGGTTGAACGTGACCATACCCCACAAGGTGGCGGTCATCCCCTTTCTGGACAGGCTCGACCCGCTGGCGGAGAAAATCGACGCCATAAACACCATCATCAACGACGGCGGAGTGCTCACCGGCCATAACACGGATGCCACTGGGTTTCTGCAGGCGCTGAAGGAGCGGGGCATCACACCGGAGGGCAAGAAGACGGTGATACTGGGGGCGGGGGGCGCCGCCCGGGCCATCGCTTTCATCCTCGCCCGGAACGGTGCTGGCCTGACCTTGCTCAACCGTACTCCAGAGCGGGCACGGGGACTGGCGCGCCGGATAACGGAGGAACCGGGAAGGCAGGTAATAGTAAAAGCCTTTGATGAAGACAACCTGACGGAAGCTTTACGCGCGGCCCAGGTTTTGGTCAACACCACGAGCGCGGGCATGGCCCCCCGCGCTGACGAGACCCCGGTCCCGGCAAAGCTGTTAAGAAGAGACCTCACCGTGTTTGACATAGTTTATAACCCCGTCAGGACCAGGCTGCTGCGTGAGGCGGAGGCAGCCGGCGCCCGGGTCATCAACGGGCTGGATATGCTGGTCTGGCAGGGCGCCATCGCCTTTGAGAAGTGGACGGGGCGACAGGCACCGGTCGAGGTTATGAAACGTGAGGCAATGAAAGCGCTGGAGCATGAAGACTAGCGTTGCCCTCATCGGCTTTATGGGGGCGGGCAAGACGGCAGTGGGTCAGGTGCTGGCGCAAAGGCTGGGCAAGAAGCTCATCGAGCTGGACGCCGTCATCGAAAAGAAGGCCGGCAAGCCCATCCGGGAGATTTTCCGTGACGAGGGGGAAATCGCCTTCCGCGAGCTTGAGATTGAAGCGACAAAGAAGATTGCGGGAGAGAAGAACGCGGTCATCGCCTGCGGAGGGGGCATCGTTCTCAATCAGATAAACGTAGACCGTCTGAAGAAGGAAGGCGTTGTCGTTTACCTGAAGGCATCGCCAAAGGTCATTCTGCAGAGGACGGCGGCCGATGCCGGGGAGAGGCCGCTCCTCAGCGTCGGCGACCGCGCCTCGGAAATAGAGAGGCTCCTCAAGTTCCGGGAGCCCTTTTACCGGCGGGCGGCGGACATAACCGTGGATACGAGCAATCTGGACACAGATGCGGTGGCGGAGAAAATAATGAAAAAACTAAAGGCCTATGCGGGTTTCCATTGAGAAAAGCCGGATAAAGGGAATTGTAGCTGCCCCTCCTTCCAAAAGCTATACCATCAGGGCTTTGCTATGCGCCGCCCTGGCCGACGGAGAAAGCGAAGTGGAGTGCCCTTTGACCTCGGATGATACGGGCGCAGCCGTAGATGTGCTGGGTAAAGTGGGCGTTGGCATTCATCCTTCAGGCGAACGCTGGCGGGTCAGCGGCGGCCGGTTTCACCGGCCTGACGGCGACCTTTTTTGCCGGGACTCGGCGGCTACGCTGCGCTTTATGACCGCCATAAGCGCCGTGATTCCAGGAGAGTCCAGGCTGACCGCCGGCCCTTCCCTGGCCAAAAGGCCGGTCCGGCCACTGGTGGAGGCATTGCGGCGGTTGGGGGTGGACTGCTCCGCGCAAGGGGAAACGCCCCCGGTGGTGGTCAGGGGGGGGAGCTTCCGGGGCGGCGTTACCGAGCTTCGCGGCGATGTAAGTTCCCAGTACATCTCAGCCCTGCTCCTGGTGGCGCCCTTCGCCGAGAAAGGGGTCACCGTCAGGCTCACCACGCCGCTGGAATCGAAACCCTATGTGCTGATGACCATGGAGTGCCAGGAAAAATTCGGAGTGAAAGTAACCCGCTCCGCCGGTCTGGACGAGTTCAGGGTTGAAAAGCAGGCGTACACCCCCGCCCGCTACAAGGTGGAGGGGGACTGGTCTTCCGCCTCTTACTTTCTGGCTCTGGGGGCGCTCCTGGGTGAAGTTGAGGTGACCGGCCTGAACCCGGACACCGTACAGGGCGACAAGAAGCTGCTTGGCTTCCTGCGCGATATGGGCGCCCGGATAGATACAGGCAAGAGCTCGATAAAAATAAGTCGTGGCGGGCTGAAAGCCATCCGGGCTGACCTTACCGACTGTATAGACCTGCTGCCCACGGTAGCCGTTTTGGCCGCCCTGGCCGAAGGCACCAGCGAGCTAAGGGGCATCGGCCGGGCGCGCATCAAGGAATCAAACCGGGTGGCGGCGGTGAAGGCGGGACTGCAGAACATGGGGATAACGGTTGCGGAGGCAAAAGACAGCCTGACCATTGCCGGGTCCGGTCCCCGCGGTACCCTCATTGACAGTTATGGTGACCACCGTATCGCCATGGCCTTCAGCATACCGGGGCTGTACGCCGGGGAGACGGTCATCGATGGCGCGGAGTGCGTAAACAAGACTTTTCCCGATTTCTGGGCTATACTGAAAAAAATCGGGGGCAGGATAACCGTTGATGAGCAATAGCCTGGGCAAGTTTTTCACCATTACCAGCTTCGGGGAGAGTCACGGAAGATGCGTGGGCATAGTCATCGACGGCTGTCCCGCCGGGCTACCCGTAGCTGAAGAAGAAATCCAGCGGGAGGTCGACCTCAGGCGTCAGTCCTCGGCGGGCGCCACGCCGAGGCGAGAGCAGGACACGGTGGAAATCCTCTCCGGGGTCTGCAACGGCATCACCACCGGCGCTCCTATCTGCCTGCTGACCTGGAACAAAGATGCCGATTCCAGCGCCTATAAAAGGTACCGGTTTATCCCCCGCCCCGGCCACGCAGACTATTCGGCCTTTGTGAAATACGGCGGCTTCAATGATTTCTACGGCGGGGGGCGATTTTCGGGGCGGATTACCGCCGGCTTCGTCATGGCGGGGGCGGTGGCCAGGAAGCTGCTGGCACGGCTGGGGATTGATGTTTTCGCCCATACCGTGGAGATAGGCGAGGTCAGGGCCAGCCCGTCCCCGCTCGCGGCAATCAGGGCGAAATCCCTCGCTGACCCGCTCCGCTGCGCGGACGCGGTGGCCGCCGCCGAGATGGGCCGGGCTATCGCCCGCGCCGGGGAAGAGAAAGACAGCCTGGGGGGTATTATCGAAGGGGTGGCGCTCAACGTCCCCGCCGGCCTGGGCGAGCCGGTCTTCGACCGCCTCGACGGAGAGCTGGCCAGAGCGCTGTTCGCCATTCCGGCGGTCAAGGGAGTGGAGTTCGGCGCCGGCTTCGCACTGGCGCGGATGAAAGGCTCTCAGAGCAATGACCCGTTTACCGTCGAAAACGGCAAGATACTGACAACTTCCAACAATGCCGGAGGTGTGCTGGGCGGCATAAGCAACGGTATGCCCTTGATTATCAGGGTTGCGGTCAAGCCTACTGCTTCCATCGCAAGGCGCCAGGATACGGTGGACCTGGAGAAGATGGAAAAGACCACCATCGAGGTCGGTGGCAGGCATGACGTCTGCATCGTCCCGCGGGCGGTGCCGGTAGTGGAGGCGCTGATGGCGGTAACCCTGTGCGACCTCGCCCTCAGGGCAGGCATGATTCCGGGGGTGCTGAAATGAGCCTGGAAGACCTCAGAAAAAAGATAGACGAAGTCGATGCCGGGATTATCCGGCTCCTCGGCGAGCGCATAGAAATTGCAGAGGCAATAGGACGGGAGAAACAGGCGGCGGGGAGGTCTATTGAGGACCTGGAGCGGGAGGGCCGGGTGCTGGACAATGTGAAACGGCTGGCCCGGGAGGCCGAACTGCCCCTGAGCGATGAAGATCTAGAGAGCATATACCGGCGCATCATTAATGCCTGCAAAGGCCAGGAAGGGCTGGTGGTGGCCTTTCAGGGGGAGATAGGCGCCTACAGCGAGGAAGCCGCCTTTCAGTTTTTTGGCACTTCCATACAGAGTCGGCCCCGCGAGACACTGGAGGAAGTGTTCAAGGCGGTGGAAGAAGAGGGGGCGCAGTACGGAGTGGTGCCGGTGGAGAACTCGCTGGAGGGAAGCATCGCCCGCGCCTATGACCTGATGCTGGAGTCCACGTTGCAGGTCTGCGGGGAGATAGAGCACCGAGTCATACACTGCCTTATCGGCCGTCCTGATGCCGGTCTGGACGATATCAGAAAAGTTTATTCCCACCCCCAGGCTCTGGCCCAGTGTCGCAGCTTTCTGAAGCACCTGAACGCGGAGCTGATTCCCACCTATGATACGGCGGGAAGCGTGAAGATGCTCAGGGAAGGAGGTACGCCGGACAGCGCCGCCATCGCCGGCGCGCGGGCCGCCGAGATTTACGGCATGAAGGTGTTGGCCAGGGAAATAGAAGACAACCCGAACAATTTTACCCGCTTCTTCATCCTGGCCCGGAAGGACTCCCCACCCACCGGGAACGACAAGACGTCCATCGTCTTTTCCGCCAAAGACAGGCCCGGCTCGCTCTACGAGGTCCTGGCCGAATTTGCCCGGCGCAACTTAAACCTGACCAAGCTGGAATCCAGGCCTACCCGGCAGAAGCCCTGGCAGTACAATTTTTACCTTGACTTCGCCGGGCACCGCGGAGACAAGGCCGCGCGAGAGGTACTGCAAAGGCTGGAAGAGCTGTGCATCTTCGTCAAGGTGCTGGGCTCATATCCGAAGGCTAAGAGAATGCTATGAGGTGTAAATGAGAATAGCCATCATCGGTGGGGCGGGGAAAATGGGGCGGTGGTTTGCCCGTTTTCTGCAGCAGGAAGGCAACGAGGTAGTTATCAGCGGCCGGACCGCGGCCAACCTTGAGAACGCCGGGCGGGAGTTGGGGGTGGCCGTGGCCTCCAATGTGGATGCGGTTAAAGACGCCGACGCCGTGGTGCTTTCCGTGCCCATAGATACCTTTGAGACGGTGGTCGCGGAGATAGGGCCTTATATCCGTCCGGGGCAGGTGGTGGTGGATGTTACGTCCGTCAAAGTCTTCCCGGTGGAGGTTATGCACCGGTACCTGAGCGGGGCGCAGGTGCTGGGAATCCATCCTCTATTCGGGCCGGGGGCCGCCGGCATCTCCAGCCAGAACTTTGTGCTCACCCCGACCGATGAAGCCGAGAAAGCGCTGGCGGGGAAAGTCAGGGACTTCCTGGAAGCCAGGGGCGCCCGGGTGAGCCTGATGACCCCGCAGGAGCACGATGAACAGATGGCGGTTATCCTGGGGCTTTCCCACTTCGTCGCCATTGTCTGCGGGGACACATTGCTCAACTCGAACAAGCTCAGGCGAGCGGGGGCGATGGGAGGGATTACCTACCGGGTCCTGCTGACCCTGGTGGAAAGCGTGCTCTCAGAGAACGCGGAGCTTTACGCCTCCATCCAGATGAATTTGCCGGGCACCGTCGAGATAGAGAGCCTATTTCTGGACAGGGTCCGGGAATGGGCGGAGCTGGTGCAAAAGAAGGACCGGGCGGAGTTTGTCCGCCGGATGGAAATGCTGAAGGCAAGCCTGGAGAAAGACAACCCGGACTTCGGCCGGGCCTACCAGAATATGTACCGCCTTGCTTCTGAGCTGTAACCTACTTCACTTCATACGAGCCAAAGACAAAGTCCAGGTCTTCCTCCAGGGCCCTGACCTTCTCGGCGGGAAACAGCTCTTCGTTGATGTCCAGCATCACCCTGGTTTCCGTCTTTACCGAGCCGACGACGTGAGCATACACGCATTCCCGCCCCTGCGTGGAAAAGATAAGCGTGCCTCGGGTGATGAAGGAAGACGTATCATTGGGCAATGCATAGGTCTCCATCTTCTGCTCGTCCAGGCCGGTGCCCTGCTTCAGGACAAAGTCCCGCACTTCTGCGTAAAGTAGCTCCGGGTTTACCTCTTTATAGGTCTTCCTGATTTGCATCTGGCTCCCTTCTTTTTCTCTACCCACTTGATTAATAACCTTGCGGGCAATTAGTCATGCCGAAAACCGTCTTAAGTCCCCGGCGCGAGGGATAAAACCGTGGAAAGAGCCTGGCGGTGTCCAGTGGCCTACCATTCGGTGTACTCAAATATCTTCACCAGCGGGATATCGCCCACTCCGGGCTGCGTTTCTGTCTGCGGAGACGCATACGCCAGGCGGAAATGCCGCAGTTCCTCCAGTGGCACCGGGCTGAGATAGGGGCTGTACCCTACAATGCGGTGGTTCGCGGTCTCCTGCCCTTCCACATCTGTCAGGGCTTCTTTATAGCTGGAGAATTCGAGGGCATCTGTAATCATTTTCACTATATCGCCTTCATCAGTCCGGACCTCCCGGTAGGTGATAACGATGGACTGCTGCGAGTCCACGGCTTCGCCATCGAAGTTGTACAGCCGCACTGCCAGGGAGCGATAGTATTCGGGATAAAACAGCAGCAGGCGTCTCAGGTTGCCCCCGCCTTCATCAATAAAGTACGGTTCCATATAGTCCGTATTGATTTTCTCCGCCCAGTTGGCCATGGCCCAGAATTTGCCCAGGACGAGCTGGTTGTCCAGCATCACATATCTGGCTCCCAGCCTGTCGATAATTTCCCGCTCGGCGATGGTCTCCTCTCCGGCGGATGTTCTCCACACCACCTGCTCGGCCGAGTCCTCGGTCTGGGAGAGAAAGTAGCGGGCGACGTGGAACCCGCCCGGACCGGGCGTGAGGTTCACCGGGCGGTGGGCAACCCGTGTGATCCAGTAGCCATAGTCCACCCAGGACATCACCGCGTAGGCGGAGTCCGGATAGGCGTATTCCTCGCCGGGTGGCGGAGCCTGGTACAGCCCGTAGTAAAAATCAGCTTCCCCAAAGGGCTCCGGCGTGTTGTCCTTCATCCAGGAAAGAGAGGTGAGCCAGGCGTCATTGGGCGCAAAGTGGGCGGCGGTAGCGGTCTGAATGGCCGGGCGTATGCTGAAGAAGAACACCAGGAAGAAAAGAAAGAACACGGTCAGCGCTGCGCTCACGTATCTCCCGGCGGGGCGCACCTCTTCCACTTCCGGCGCAGAGGGTGCGGCTTTGCGGCGGGCCCTCCCGGCAATCACCGGTGACCGGCCGGTGATGACTTTGACAAGCTGCCACAGGGCAAAGACAGCCAGTATGGCCGCCACAAGGCCCTTCAGTACCGCGCCGAGGCCGGAGAGGGGGGAGACCACCAGGAAGACCAGCGCCACGCTGGCGACTATGCTGGCGCCCCTGAGGTAGCCGGAAGGCGCTCTCTGGCGATTGCCCTTCCATAACTCCCAGGCGAGGAAGCCGGTGAGCAGGGCGATGTTGACCACCAGATAATAGGCGAAGCGGCGCTGCCCCAGCGCCGCAAAAAGTATGACTACGCTCCAGACCAAAAGCACGTTCAACGCGGCGCTGTTTTCACGGCGATACACCGCGCGGTAGATAATCAGATAGAGCAAAGCTATCAGGAACAGGAAGAACGTGGTGTTGAAGTTGCCCCAGATGACCTGGGCCGTGAGTTCACCGCTGGGCCTGAGAATGGGTTGCATCTCCATTATAGTGCGGGTTTCCCCCCAGCTGAACACCTGCCAGAAGGCGTTGAACAACGAGGGCGCAACGGCGAACCTGAGGACGAGAGCGGCAGCTATGGCCAGGACCACCAGGACGGCAGGATAATAGAAGGTTTTTATCTGCCGGCTGCGCATCCACCCGGCAAGAGTGTGGAGCACGAGGGGGATGATGGCGGCGATGCCCAGGGAGGCCAGGGAGAGCGCACTGCGAGAAAAGACTGCGAAGATGACCAGCGCCACCAAAAAAAGCAGACCACCTACCGGCACCAGGTACCCGGCGGGCCTGCGCTGGAGGTGATCCACAATGAACTGTACCACGATGTACAGGCTGATGATAAAGACGAACAGCAGCCCCCCTATCCAGGTGACCAGGTAAACCCCGAGAAAGATTCCGGAAAGCAGGCTGAACAGCAAGGGCCGGCGCAGCAAACCCCGGTCACGCTGCCGCAGATGCGCCAGTTCAAGTCCACGCTCCCGGGAGCTCTTGACAGCCAGGATGAGGAACATCATAGTAGTGGTTGCCAGCAACGTCTCGGCGACGTGATGGTCTGTGAAACCGAGCAACGACCGGCCCAGGTATTCGCCGGGCAGAATGGCGACGAGGGCCGCCGCGATAACGCCCGCCCAGCGATTGAACAGGGCTTTGCCGATAAAGTAGACGGGGATGACGGTTGCCGCCGCCAGCACGGTGGGGAAATACACGCCAATGGTGTCAGTCAGCCGCTGGTCCGGGGCTCCCAGGCCGGCCACCCAGGAGACGGCGGCCAGCGCCCAGTTGAAGAAGTGGATATTGTCTATGCTGAGGCCGGCCGGGAACAGGAAATAAGGGTCAAAATCTATGAGATGGGGGAAGTTGTGCACTAGGCTGTCCACCAGGCGCATCTGGTAGTAGGCGTCCACGCTGGTGAACCGTATCCACTCGCCCCCGAACACCAGGTCATATGGAAAATACACCCGCAGCAGGAGAGAAATGCCGAAGCACACGGCCACCAGAATGCCGGCTATCAGCGGTGAAGAGACATATTTTATTCCCGTGCCGTGTGCCTTCATAACCGGCTCTTTCTGAGCCTGATGTACCGCGGGCCGGATCAGACTTCTTTGTGCAGATTGTCCAGGAACTCGGCGTTGGTCTTGCTCTTGCGCATTCTGTCCAGGATGCGTTCGGTGGCGTCGGCGAACTGGGTGGGGTCGGAGGAAATCATAGCCACCATGCGCCGCAGCAGCCATATCTTGCTCAGGGTGGCTTCGTCGAGTAACAGTTCCTCCCGTCTGGTGCCGCTGCGCTGGATGTCCATCGCCGGGAAGATGCGCCGCTCGGACAGTCTGCGGTCAAGGTGCAGCTCCATATTGCCGGTGCCTTTGAACTCCTCGTAGATGAGGTCGTCCATGCGGCTGCCCGTATCGACGAGGCAGGTGGCGATGATAGTCAGGCTGCCCCCTTCGGCGGTGTTGCGCGCAGCGCCGAAGAACCTTTTTGCAGGATGCAGGGCTACCGGGTCAATGCCGCCGGAAAGGGTGCGGCCGCTGGAGGGCATGGCGAGGTTATAGGCACGGGTGAGACGGGTGATGCCGTCCAGAAGGATGAAGACATCCTTGCCGCTTTCCACGATGCGCTTGCCCCTCTCCAGCGCCAGCTCCGCCACCCGGGTCTGGTTTTCCACCAGCTCATCGAAGGTGGCGGCGATGACCTCCCCCCGCACCGAGCGCCTCATATCGGTGACCTCTTCGGGGCGCTCCCCGATGAGGCAGACGAGCAGGTGAACATCATCGTAGCTTACGGCGGTGCCGTTGGCGATTGCCTTCAGCAGCATGGTCTTGCCCGCCTTGGGTGGCGAAACGATAAGTCCTCGCTGGCCGCGGCCGATGGGGGCAATCATGTTCATCAGGCGGGTGGACAGCTCGCCCGGGGAGTGCTCCAGATTGATAAGCCGGTCCGGGAAGGTAGGGGTCAGACCACCGAAATGAGGGCGCGCCTTGGCTTTTTCCGGGTTCATGTTATTGACCGCCGCTATCTGCAGCAGGCTGAAGTATTTTTCGTTGCTTTTGGGGGGCCTGCCCTCGCCCAGCACCATATCTCCGTTGCGCAGGCCGAAGCGCCGTATCTGGGATGGGGAGACGTAGACGTCAGTCTGGGTGGGAAGCAGGGTTTCCTGCCTGAGGAAGCCATATCCGTCGCTCATAATTTCCAGGACGCCGCGGCAGAGGACATGGCCCTCTTGCTCCATCTCCGACCGGAGCAGCAACTCGATGAATTTCTGCTTGTCCACGGCATCATGGTCGACCAGGCCCTTGTCCCGGGCCAGGCCCATCAGCTCCGTCTGGCTTTTGCTTTCCAGTTCTTCAATATTCATGATTTCACCTCACTTGTGCCCCCGCTCTTTTCCGGAACGACAGGCAAAGCGGTACCGTTATTGGTTATTTCCGTGCTGAGCGGCAGCGGCGGTTGCGCTCCCTCGCGCAGCGTGACCTTCGCCGCCCCGATAAAATCGCGGAACAGCGGGTGGGGCCGGTTGGGGCGGGAGCCGAATTCAGGGTGAAACTGGCAGCTTACCATCCAGGGGTGGTCGGCCAGCTCACATATTTCCACCAGCGTGTTGTCCGGAGAGAGCCCACTGTAAATCATTCCCGCCTCTGCCAGCCGGGCGCGGTACTCATTATTGAATTCGTAGCGGTGGCGGTGCCGCTCGTAAATTACGGGTTGCTGGTAGGCCTGATAGGCGCGACTGCCCGGAAGCAGATGGCAGGGATAATTGCCCAGGCGCATGGTGCCTCCTTTGTCGGCCAGCTTCTTCTGCTCGGGCATAAAGTCGATTACCGGGTACCTTGTATCGGGGTCGAATTCGGTGGAGTTGGGCTCAGCCGAGTTGAGGACAAAGCGGGCGAACTCTATCACCATCACCTGCATTCCCAGGCACAGTCCCAGGTATGGTATCTTATTGGCGCGGGCATAGGCGGCCGCCCGCACCATACCTTCGATGCCACGGATGCCGAAGCCGCCGGGAACCACGATGCCCTGCGCCGACCGCAGCAGAGCATCCACGTTGCTTTCCTCCAGGTCTTCGGAGTGGACCCAGTGCAGATTAAGCTCGCGGTCATGATGAAGGGCGGCGTGGCACAGCGCCTCG
>CAZZAU010000010.1:0-5718 GCA_964652725.1 uncultured Dehalococcoidaceae bacterium
GCCCGTATCCCGCTGCTGGATGGCGTCCTGCTGGTCTCCCCAGATGCTCCAGGGTAATGCCGTGGAGCGGCACACATTGACCAGCACCAGCGGGTAGCGCCCGCCGCTGACATAGGCCAACATCTCGTGCATATACTCCAGTCCCTGCGACGACGTAGAGGTAAAGGCGCGTACCCCGGCCATGCGGACACCCATGCAGGCGGTGAGGGCGGAGTGCTCCGACTCTACTTTAAGGAAATCGGCGTCCATTTCCCCGTTGGCGATGAAACCGGCAATTTTCTCCACGATGGATGTCTGGGGGGTGATGGGATAGGCGGCCACCACCTCCACCCGTGCCAGCCGGGCGGCGTGCGCCACCGCTTCATTGGCGGTGATGTATTTCCTCACCGGCATCCGGGCAGACATTACCTCTCCTTTTTCACCTCAGGCTCGGTCATTTCAATGGCCCTGGTCGGGCACTCGCGGACGCAAATGCCGCAGCCCTTGCATTCCGCAAAGTTGAAGAGGATTCTTTTGTTCTCTTCGTCCTGGGTGATAGCCCCTTCCGGGCAGAACATCCAGCAGTAAAGGCAAAAGGTGCACCTGCCCTTCAACACCGGCTTGGCCGTGCTCCAGCTTCCCATCCTGGTGGGGATGGTGCCCGCCGGTGATACCGGCCCGGGGACTTTCCTGTCTTTCACCATCTATCCCCTCACCTTTTCATAGGCCGCTTCCGCCGCAGCAAGGTTGCGTTCCACCACCTTGTCCGGCAGCGTATCGGCAATGGCTTTCTTGACAGAATCGAGGCTCACCAGGCCGGTAGCTCCGGCCAGCGCCCCGAGCATGGCAGTATTGACTATGACCACCCCGATGACCCGGCGGGCGATTTCGGTGGCGTCTATGGTCACCAGGTTAAGCGTGTCCGGCATATCCAGCTCCGCGGGCCGCTTCTTGGTGTTAACCAGCAGCGTCGCCCCGGGCTTTGCTCCATCCGTTATGTTAACTACATCCAGCAAAGTATCATCCAGAACGATGACCCGGGTGGGGTGGTAAATCTGGCTCCGTGTCCTGATAACGCTGCCGGAAATACGGGTGAACGCCTGCACCGGGGCGCCCCGTCTTTCGGCGCCGAAGCTGGGGAAAGAGACCGCGTGCTTGCCTTCATAGAGGGCAGCCGCACAGCCCAGCATGCTGGCGCCCAGCACAGCCCCCTGCCCGCCGCGTCCATGCCAGCGCACCTCTTCCAGCCGCTTCTCCTGCTTCATCCTGTTTCCTATGATAGCACAAGCCTATTTATTCGCAAAATTAAGTCAGGCGATTGGTTAATCCCTTACCCCTCCACCTTCTCCCCCTGGCAAAGGGACCTCGCCCTGTTTGGACCCCGTTTCCTGACGACTTTTATACCTTATTTTAGAGCCTTTTGCAAAATTCCCTTAGAAATGCCCGAGATTGGTGACAGACTTTCTTGCTCGGCATAGTTGTTACGGTAATACTCCCCATAACCGGCCAAATACCCCGTAAAAGTGATTTACAAACGCACTGCTGTCAGTTTTCGAACGCCCTCCCCTGCGGCGCTCCGTTTGGCGCCCTTAAAAAATACCACCGCTGCCAGAGATCAGGCTATCGGCTGAATTACAAGCCGCATGAGTTGATCGGCTGTCAAAGCCAATATGCCGAACATGAGATGGGTCATCACTTTGGCCCATCCCCGGACTCGAATCACCCTGCCGCCAAACTCGTCTTTGAGCCGAGCATAAACCCTCTCGACAGTTGTCCGCTCTTTGTAACGACGCTCCTCAGGCCGTTCAAAATGAAGCAGCTCAAATCGTCGGGCCTCTGCTTTCAATTCCTCTTTGAGTTCGGTATTCCGGCGTGTGTTGATATCGATGATGGGTACATGCCCCAGCAACTTGCTGTGCTCCCTGATAATGGGAGCATCATATGCCGAATCCATCAGGTCATAAAAGCTAGTGACTCGTTGACTTGTCATGATCGCCAACGGTAGAGCCGCTTGACTATCATGAGTTGAGGCCGAGGTCAGGACACAGCTAATGGGGATTTGGCCATCTGCGGTATCAAGGTGAAACTTGTATCCTATCCATGACTCTTTGAGCCCTTTGCTGTTCGTCTTCGTGCCAACATCACACCGACGAGGCAAATCCTCCAGCATCTCTCCCAACGGCATGGCTCGCTGCCGCTCCAGCCTCGTTGGCTCCTTTATGGTCTCTTCCCTTTTCTTAGGACGCCCCTTTTTTCGCCCAGGCTTTCTCTCGTCGGAAGCAGCCTCTGATTTCATTCCTTTAGGTGGCTTTTCTCGTGCCTCAATCTCTGTCGCATCTCGTGAAATGTGGCTGACAATGTCCTCCGATAGGTTCTCGATGATTAGTGCCTGGTGGACACGTGCCAGCAGCTGACTCTTAGAAAATTCACCAAAAGCCCTTGAGAATGTCGATTCGCTTGGTATTTCGCCCTTCTGTTCCCATCCACAGATGCGCCGCAGCTTCTTATCACATGCCAGACGGTCCAGCAGGGTCCTCGTTGTCGGCATATTGTATACCGCTTTGGCAACGAATGCCCGGGCAACAGCCGCACGCTCCCTGGGAGGCCGCCCACGCAAGCTGCGGCTGTAAGCAGTAAACCTCTCAATTCGAACCAACTCCAATGTAGTTACGAGTTTCTGCTCCTTCTCTGTCATTTCTCCCAGTTCTTCCTCAAGCCACGGGAAAAGGCTGCCTTGTATCCTCAGCCAATACTGGGACAATGTCTTCACTACTGCCATCACCAGTCTCCTCTTACTTTTGGTACTATTCTATTACATTCAAAGGAGACCGTCACATCTGCCTACGCTTAAAAATCCACCGTTATATCGCTTTTTGCAAGAGGCTCTTTACTTATATTATGGGGCCGATGGTGTACAGGCCGGGGAAATTGCCGTAGCCCAGAATTTCCGCCTTGGTCTGCTTGCCGGAAGCTATCTCCTGCACCTCGGCGTATATCTTCTCGCCCATCGCTTTTATGCCCGCCCCTTTCCCTCCACCCAGTTCCACCAGCATATCGATGTGGTCAGGCAGACGCTTGAAAGTGACCGGGTTGCCGGTAACCTTCAGCACCGGAATGAAAGGAAAGCCCTGGGGCACGCCCAGCCCGGTGGAAAACAGGGCTATCTGTGCTCCGGCGGCGGCCAGCGCGGTGAGGAACTCCGGCTCCCGCCCCGGCGAGTCCACGATGAAAAGCCCTTTGCCCCGGACACGGTCGCCGTACTCATACACATCCTGAATGGGCCTGGTGCCTCCCTTGACGATAGCCCCCAGCGACTTTTCCTCGATGGTGGTCAGGCCCCCGGCGATGTTCCCGGCGCTGGGCTGCCCTCCCCGCATATCCCCTCCCCGGGCGATGGCCCGCTTCTCCATCCGCTCCACGATGTCCAGAAGCTTGTCCGCCACCTGCTTGTTTGCCGCCCGCCGTGCCAGTATATGCTCCGCGCCCAGAAACTCGGTGGTCTCGCCGAAGATGCAGGTGCCGCCCGCGTCTACAACCAGGTCGCAGGCCGCGCCCACCGCCGGATTGGAAGCGAGACCGGAGGTGGTGTCCGAGCCGCCGCACTTGACCCCCACCACCAGGTGCGAATCGTCGAACTCATGGCGCTGTATTCTCGAGGCCTGGCCTACCAGCTCCTGGGCCAGAAGAAGACCTTCGTTCAGGGCGACGGTAGCTCCGGCCTTCTGGATGACCACCTTCTGCACCGGTTTGCCCGCGGCGGCGATGTCAGCCTCGATGCGGTCCACCTCCACGCCCTCGCAGCCCAGGCTGACCAGCAGCACGCCCGCCAGATTCGGGTGCTGGCCGATGGAGCTTAACGTACGGGTAGCTATTTCCAGGTCTGGCTGGAGCTGCCCGCAGCCGGCGGGATGGGTGAAAATGGCCGTTCCCTGAATCCGTTGCCCTATCCAGAAGGCCACGTCATTGGCGCAGCCTACGGTGGAGATGACGCCGACATAGTTGCGCACTCCCACCGAACCGTCCGGCCTTGGATAGCCGAGGAAACTCATCCGGCACCTCCTTTGGGGGCGCTGCTGCCACGGGCGCTGGCCACGTTGTGGACGTGAACGTAACCACCGGGGCTTATAGCGCCGGTAGCCACGCCGATGGCCTCACCGTATTTGACCACGGGCGAACCTTCCGGAATGCGGTCCAGACTGAACTTGTGCCCGAATGGGATGCGCGCCTTAAGCGTCACGCCTATCGGCCTACCACCGATTTCCAGCTCCAGCGTGGTGCCCGCTTCCAGGTCCGCCAGCGCCGTAGCCACGTTATCCGCGGCATCAAGCACGACTGCTCTCTCATCATGTTCCATCTATCAATGCCTCGCAGGTTACTAAGGATTATCTAGCAAGACCCGCTGCGTTTCTCCCGCCTACAGTCCCTGCGGCAAAGCTATTCCGAAACGCTCGGCAACGCTTCTCAGGTTGCGCACCGTGCCTTCCGGGAGCGGTATGCCCAGCCGGGAGCGCTCTTCCCGGGTGCGGTCTTCCGGCTCGCCGGGCACGAATATCTCGTTGACGCCGTCCGCCTTTGGCAAAGCCTTGATGCCGTCGATAAGACTGTCTATATGCTCCCGGTACTCTTCCACATCGGTAAACTGGCTGATATCGATGGCGGCGAACACGCTGTTCTGGATGTGTCTGGTCTTGTAGTGTCCCGGCCTTTCGCCGATGACCTCCACCTCTTTACCCCCGGCCGGGGCCTCTTCTTCCCGTCCGAACAGCGCCGGCTCCAGCATCGGGTTGCCCATCATCACGCTGGAAAGGCACTCGAACATCATGGACAACCCGGAGCCCTTGGGCCCGCCGAAGGACAGCAGGATGGCCGCTTTCTTGGGGTCGGTGGTGGGCCTCCCCTCCTCATCTATGGCCCAGCCCTCCGGGATGGGAACTCCTTTGTCCACCGCCAGGGTTATCTTGCCCGCGGCGACCACGCTGGTGGCCATATCCAGAATGAGCGGATTGTGGCGTTTGGCCGGCACCGAGATGGCGATGGGGCTGTTATGTATGCCTTTGGCTTTGGCGCCGAAGGGAGCCATATTGGGGGGATTGCACACAAAGGTAATCCCCGCCATGCCCCTCTCCGCCGCCATCAGCGCATAGTAGCCCATAGCGCCCTGGTGAGTGGTGTTGCGGATGGCCGTCCAGCAGATGCCCGCCTGGCGGGCCTTCTCCAGCGATTTTTCCACCGCCATTACGGTGACCACCGGGCCGAAGGCCCTGTCCGCTTCGATGAAGATGGTAGCGGGACTTTCTTTGAGGACCCGGATCTCCGGCCGCGGGTTCATCACCCCCTTGTCCACCCACTCCACATAGATGGGAATCAGGAGCACGCCGTGGGAGTCCACTCCCCGCAGGTTCGCCCAGAGCAACACCGCGGCCTCGGTTTCCGCGTCCTGCGGCGGCATGCCCAGCTTGATAAACACCTCCCGTGCAAACTCCTTCAGGGGTCCTGAGGCAACTCTAACTTCGCCTGCCATAGCTTCTCCTTCTGCTGTTACAGATTATATGGCAATATGCCATGTACCATGAACGCTACTTACCCAGGAACTGCCTGGTGGTCCCGGCCAGGCCGGTAAGCAGTTCGTTGAGCTTCATCGGCGGAATATAAACGCAGAACAGCTTCAAGGTCTCGCTGTCGCTGGTGTTGCGGCACTCGTGCTCCACCCCTTTCGGAGCGATGATAACCGAGTCCGTC
>CAZZAU010000010.1:5728-11141 GCA_964652725.1 uncultured Dehalococcoidaceae bacterium
GCGGCACCGTCTCCCCCTGCATAATGCACTCTCCCCTCCCCACCACGTACATAATTTCGTCGCTTACCGGATGAGTGTGCGGCCCCGTGGCGCTCCCCGGCGAAATATGTGAGAACAGGACGGTGGCATTCTGGTACCCGGTGGTCTCAGGGCAGGCGATGAGCTTCAGGTAGCGTTCCCGGGGCGGCTCCACCCTCACCGCGGGAAACTTCCAGCCGTCATAGACCCATTGAGACATAATACCCTCCTTGCAGCGCATCCAGTTTTGCCGGTCTCTTGCCTTATGAAGGCCGGCCCCCCTATAATAAAGCAAAACCGTGGACACGGCAATGGCGGGAAAAGCATCCTCAAGGAGCGAGAAAATGGCGGAAGAAGAAAAAACCGGGAGCAGTGAGCTTGCCGGGAGAGTATTGACACTTGCGGGGCTCATCGACTATCAGGCAGGCTCGGTGGTGAGCCGCACGCTTATCGACCGCAAGACGGGAACTTTGACCCTGTTCGTCTTTGACGAAGGCCAGGGACTGAGCGAGCATACCGCTCCCTTCGATGCCCTGGTATACCTTTTTGATGGCGAAGCGGACATCGTAATCTCCGGCCAGGCCCACCGGGTCAGGGCCGGGGAGATGATAATCATGCCTGCCGACAAGCCGCACGCCCTGAAAGCGGTGCGGCGGTTCAAGATGCTGCTGGCGATGGTGCGCTCCTGACCGGACGTCTCAGGACTCGCGCGACAGCACCGAGGACATATCGGCCAGGTAATCCTCCAGCCTCTTCTTGCCCGGTGCGCCCCGCTCCGGCAGCGTCGCAACGAAGCATATCTTCTTGGGCAGCTTGTAGTCGGCCAGACGAGCCTGACAGAAGTTCCTGAGCTCCTGCTCGCTTGCGGTAGCGCCTTCCTTGAGCTTCACCACCGCCCCCACAATCTCTCCCCGCAATCTGTCCGGGATTCCCACTACCGCCGCCCCGGCCACCTTGTCGTGGCGGCACAGCACCTCCTCAATGTCGGCGGGATAGATGTTCTGCCCCTTGAGGATAATCATGTCCTTCTTCATCCCGGTGAGGTACAGGTAGCCGTCCTCGTCAACATAGCCCAGGTCTCCGGTATGCAGCCAGCCGCCCCTGATGGCCTCGGCCGTGGCCCCGGGGTTGTTGTAGTAGCCCAGCATGATCGGTCCCCGGACCACAATTTCACCGGGTTGCCCCGGCGGCAGCAGCGCGTCATCATCGTCCATAGCCCTGATTTCCCAGCCCGGCAGGGTCGTGCCGCAGGACCCTATTTTGCGGGGACCGTCCGGCGGATGATAGGAGATGTGGGAAACCGATTCGGTAAGTCCCCAAACGTCCAGGATATCGGCGCCGTAGTAGCGCTTGAACTGCTCTATGATATCGACGGTGAGCGTGGCTCCACCGCTGCCCCACAGGCGCACGGAGCTCAGGTCATAGGGCATACCCTCCCGCTCGGCCACGCGGATGGCCAGGGCATAGATATAGGGCACGCCGACGTAGATGGTGCCCTTCTCCCGCTCGACCGTCTCCAGGAAGCTGGTAACGGACCTGCCCGTCCCCGGCACGATGACCACGCTGCCGCCTTTCTGCGCCGAGGCCAGCAGCGCCGAAGCCATGCCGAACATGTGGTACATGGGCAGGGCAAAAAGCATCATCCTGTCTTCCTCCGTCATCCGGAAACCGTCGCCGGCCACCTTTGCCTCAAAGACCAGGCTCCGGTGCGAAAGCGCCGCCCCCCGCGGGCGACTGGTGGGCCCGCCGGTATAGGAGATGATGCCGATATCGTCAGGGGAAAGGGCTACTCCGGCCTCCCGGTCGGAAGCGGCCGCGATGATATCTTTGTAGGCCGGAAACTGGCCCGCGCAGCCGCCGTCCACATCTATGACCCGCTTGATGGAGCCGAAACGCTGCAGCTCGGAAGCCAGCGGGCGCAGAAATTCGCCTTCCGCGGCCAGCACCTTCGGCGTGCAGTTATCGAACAGCGACACGAGCTCGTCCGCCCGGTACCTGACATCCAGCGGGACGGGTATGGCGCCCGCTTTGAGCGTGCCGAAGTACACCGTAACGAACTCGGGACTGTTGGTCATAAGGGTGGCCACCCGCTCCCCCTTTGCCACCCCCATTTCCATAAGGGCGCTGGCCACCCGGTTGGACTCCCTGTCCATTTCAAGGTATGACATCCGGCGCTGGCCGCATATAATGGCAGCCCTATCCGGGTGTCTGCTCACCGTGCCGGCCAGCATCTGTATCAGGTCCGCCGCCACAATATCCATAGGTCTCTTGCTCCATTCAAAAGGGTTTTAAAGCAAATTTTAACAATTACGGCCGCCAAATGCAATTCACCCGGCTGCGCCTGGCGGCATCCCCCGCGCTTAACATCCGGCAAAGGCCGTGCTATAATGCGGGTTAGCAGATTCACAAGGGCGCGCGGCACGGTCCCTACCGTATGCAATATAACAATAACCCTAATAACCACAACTTCGGCAGTCGCCTGCACCACGGGGTCGCCGTCCTGGCCGCCACTGTCGGCTACAACGGGCTAATTTTCAACGAGGCCAGACAGACCGCCCGGGCCTGCGGCAAGCCTTTGCTGAACGTCGGCTGCAAGCGGTCATACATAGACAAGAGCGACATCAACCTGGATATAGTGCCGAGGGAAGACGTACCGCATTTTGTCCGGGGTGACGTTCAAAACCTGAGCATGCTCCAGGACGGGCAGTTCGGCGCCGCCTACGCCGCCCACGTTCTGGAGCATGTGGCAGACCCCGAGGCCGCCCTCAGGGAGCTGCATCGGGTGGCGGAAAACGTCTTCGTAATCACACCCCCACCCATCTCTCCCCTTGCCTGGTTTTACCCCGGTCACAGATGGGTCTTCTGGTGCGGCAGGAAGCTGTGCGCCGTGCCCCGTCCGCTGATGAGAGCGGCCTGTAAACTGGCGGGCGGACTGCGCAGAATGACTCCGGCGGGCCTGCGCCGCCGGCTGCGGCTTGACTGAAGCTGTCAGATGATTCCGCCGTCAATGCAGATGACCTGGGCAGTGATGTAGCCGGCCCTTTCGCTGGCCAAAAAAGCCACCAGCTCCGCCACATCTTCCGGCGTGCCGTAACGGCGCAGCGGTATGCGGGACAGTATGCTCTCCCTGACCTCCGGCGGCAATTTGTCCGTCATATCAGTGGTGATGAAGCCGGGGGCGACTGCATTCACGGTGATTTTGCGCGAGCCGAGCTCTCGGGCCATACTTCTGCTGAAAGCGATAAGCCCGCCCTTGGCCGCGGCGTAGTTGGCCTGGCCCGCATTTCCCACCATCCCCGCCATGGAGGCGATGTTTATCACCCGCCCCCACCCCTGTTCCAGCATGGAACGCGCCGCAAATTGGTGCACAGGTAGGCGCCGCGCAGGTTGGTGTCGAGCACCGCATCCCAGGTCTGTTCGGACATCCTGGGCAGCAGGTCGTCTTTGACGATGCCGGCATTGTTCACCAGTATGTCGATTTTGCCCCACTGACCGACGATTTCACGTATCATAGCTTTGACCGCCCCGCCATCAGCAACATCGGCTCTGGCCAGCACCGCCTCCCCACCCATGCCCTTTATCCGTTCCGCCAGAGCAGCCGCCTCGCGGTCACTGGACAGGTAGTTGATGGCCACCCTGGCGCCGAGTGCAGCCAGCTTGAGCGTTATGGCCTTTCCCACCCCCCTGGAGGCCCCGGTGACCAGAGACACCTTGTCCTTCAGCTCGTCTTTCTCCACTAGCTTCCTCTATGGCAGGCGCCTGATGACCAGGCTGACATTCTGCCCTCCCATACCGAAGGAGTTGGAAAGGCAGACATCCACCGGCCGGCGGCGCGCTTTATTCGGCACGTAATCAAGATCGCAGTCAGGGTCTGGCGTCTCGTAGTTAATGGTGGGCGGGATGACGCCTTCTTTAACCGTCAGCACCGCCGCCACCGCCTCCACCGCTCCCGCCGCGCAGGCCAGGTGACCGTGCATCGACTTGTTTGAGCTAACCGGAGTCTGATATGCCCGCTCTCCCAGGACTACCTTGATGGCCCTGGTCTCGGCGGCGTCGTTGAGCCTGGTGCTGGTGCCGTGAGCGTTGACGTAGCCGACCTCTTCCGGGCCGGTTTCCGCATCCTGCAGAGCGTTCTTCATGGCGATGGCCTGGATGTCCGCATCCGGCGCGGTCTCATTATAGGCATCGAATGACCAGCCCGCGCCGGCCAGCTCGGCCAGAACGGGCGCACCCCGTTCCTGAGCGTGCTCCAGCGTCTCCAGCACCAGAATCCCCGCTCCTTCCCCGTAGACGAACCCGTCCCGGTTGAGGTCAAAGGGGCGGCTGGCTCTGGCCGGGTCAGTCTGCCGGCTCAACGCGCCCACCCGCGCCGTGCAGGCGATAGCTATGGGGCAGACGATGGCCTCGGCGCCGCCGGCGATGAGTACATCGACACGGCCCAGGCGCAGGTGGTTCAGGGCTATGCCGAGGGCATCGCTACCGCTGGCGCAGGCGCTGTTGATACTGGTACTGGGGCCCCGGGCCCCTATCTCCAGACCCACGTGCGCCGTCACCATGCTGGGCGCCGACTTCGGGATGAACAGGGGGTCAACTCTGAGTGGGCCCTTCTTCTTCAGAACTTCACCCTCATCGGCGATGAGCCAGACCATGCCGGCGGTGGCGATAATCACGCCCACCCGCTCCGGCCTCTCTCTGGACATATCCAGCCGGGCCGATGCCACGGCCATCTTTGCCGCGGCGATGGCGAACTGTGTGCACCGGGCGGTGCGGTCCATCCGCTTGAGAGACATATACTGCTCCGGGTCAAAGCCCTTCACCTCACCCGCGAGCCGCGCCGGGAAAGCGCTGGCGTCGAACAGGGTTATGGGCCCGATTCCGTTCCGGCCGCCGGTCAACCCATGCCAGTGGTCTGCGGCGGTTAGCCCCAGCGGGGTCACCGCTCCCAGCCCCGTTACCACCACCCGGTGGCCTATCACGCCCCGCCCCCTTTCCCGCTTTGCCCGCCGCCTGCAATAAGAGCCAGCGAAACGCCGCCGTCTATAACGATGGTCTGTCCCCTTATCATAAAGGCGGCGTCGCGGCACAGAAAGACCGTCAGATTGGCGATGTCCGCCGGCGTGACCATTCTTCCCGTCGGGGTAGTCTGCCAGGCCGGCGCCGGCACATCTCCGCCGGCGGTGTACATCTTCAGCGCCTCGCTCTCCACCGCACCCGGGGCCACCCCGTTGACGCAGATGTCCCGGGGGGCCAGCTCGAAGGCGAGATAGCGGACAAGCGCCTCCAGGGCTGCCTTGGAAACACCGACCGCCGTATAAACGGGCAGCACCAGGCGCGAGCCCAGGCTGGAGACGGCCACCATCTTGCCGCCGTCTTTCATCAGCCCCGCCGCCCGCTG
>CAZZAU010000010.1:11151-16768 GCA_964652725.1 uncultured Dehalococcoidaceae bacterium
AGAGCAGAAATGCCCTGGCGTTGATGTCCATCGTCCAGTCCCAGCCGCGGTCGTCCAGTTCCAGCGCGGAGCGGGCCACGCCGGAAGCGGCGTTGTTGATGAAGATGTCCAGCCGGCCGAACCGGGCCTCTATCTCATCGAACATGCCCTTTATCTGCTCCGGCTCGCCCAAATTAGCCTTGACGAGATGGGCAGTGGCCCCCTTCGCGCGCACCTCCCGGGCGGCGGCCTCGGCAGCGCTTTTCTTGCGGAAAAAGTTGATGATTACCTCCGCCCCCTCTTCCGCCAGCTTCAGGCTTATCGCCCGGCCGATGCCCCGGGACCCCCCGGTAACCAGAGCAATCCTGCCCTTGAACTCGTTCTCGCCACCCATCCGTATCTAGCCCTTTTCCGCCACCTTGGCCTCGATGTAGCTGACAAAGTCGCCCATGGTCTTGACCCCCTGGAACTCCTGCTCCCCAATCTCGATGTCATAGGCATCTTCAAGAGCAACCAGTATCTGCACCATATCCAGAGAATCGGCGTCCAGGTCCTCGAAGCTGGTAGCCGCGGAGAAAGCCGTTTCCGGTTTCCGGGTGACCCGGGTAACCACTTTCTTCAGTGTTTCTTCGACTGTCATACCGTGCTCCTTTGCCCGTTGTCTCTCTGCTTACTGAAGCGGGAAGCCGGCCTCCCTTACCTTCTGCCGCGCCGCCGCCAGCTCGGCCCTCAGCGTGCCCACCAGGTCTTTCTCCACGGCCAGCTTCGCTTCCCTGATGGTGCCCGCAATTTCCCGGTGCCGGCTCCTGCCGTGGGACACGCACGCCACGCCGTTCACCGCCCACAGCGGCCCCCCGCCCCGCAGGCCGGCGGCGTTGGTGAGCCCTATCAGCTCCTCCGTCATTTCCCTGATTTCACCTTCCGGCAGCTTCCCCTCCGCTTTCTTTTCCAGCCAGCCGGCGATTGTCCTGCCCAGCGACTCGCAGAACTTGACCACGATGTTGCCCACAAAGCCATCGCAGATGATGACGTTGGCCTTTCCGAAGGGGATATCATAGCCTTCCACGTTGCCGATAAAGTTCAGCCCGCATTGCCGGAACAGGGGATAGCTAGCCTTGACCAGCTCGTTGCCCTTTCCTTCCTCCGCGCCGATGCTAAGCAGGGCGACCTTCGGGTCAGGGATATCCAGCATCTTGCGGGCGTACACCGTCCCCACGATGGCGAAGTCCAGCAGCTGGTAGGGCTGACAGTCCACATTGCTGCCCAGGTCCAGCATAATGGTTCCGGGGGCAAACCCCAGGAAAGGGCCGCCGGCCACCGGCCGGGATATATCCTCCAGGGTGCCCAGAAAATACAGCGCCGCCGCCACCACCCCGCCGGTGGGACCGGCGCTGACCACGGCATCAGCCTTCCCGTCTCTTACCAGCCGGGTGGCGACGGCAATGGATGCGTTCCTCTTCTGGCGGAGCGCATAGGCCGGCGGTTCGCCCTCCATCAGGTACTCCCCGGCATGAACGACCTCTATATCAGCGCCGGCCCGGTCATAACCGTCCAGCTCCCGCGCTATTATGTCCTGTGGACCCACCAGCGCAATCTGCACGCCGTATTCCCGGGCCGCCAGCACCGCTCCCTTCACCACCTCGCCGGGGGCATAGTCCCCGCCCATGCCGTCAACGGCTACCTTCATTCCGTTTCCTGTTTTGCTTCCGGCACGGCCACGGTGGCCTCGCCGGTGATGACAGGCTCATCGTTCTGATTACGGGACAGGACCTCGCAGTCCACCAGAATCTGCCCCTCGCTATTATGGATGCTCTTTACCCGGCCAGAGGTGGTGATGATATCTCCGGGGCGGGCGGGGGCCCTGAACCGTACATTCAATTTACCGCCTGTGAGCCAGCTGCGCCCGAAGGCCTCCGTCATCATCTGGGAAACATAGGCCAGCACCAGCATGCCGTGAGCTATGATACCGCCCGCCGGCGTTCCGCGGGCAAACTCCTCGTCCAGGTGGATGGGGTTGAAGTCCCTGCTGGCCTGCGCGTAGAGATTGATATGCTCCCGGACAATCTCCTTCCTGATTTCCGGCAGCGCCGCCCCTTCCTGGTAACCGGTGGATGCTGACATCGCCATACCCCGTCCGAGCGTTCTTATTCCGCAGGAGGCAAAACGAAGCTGGTCTTCCCCGATAGCACCGCCACCCCTGCCTGGTTCGTCACCTGAAAGTCAACGGTAAGAAGACGCAGCTTGCCACGGTCCTGCTTCCTGCTCACCCGCGCACGACTGGTGAGCGCATCGCCGGTGGTGACCTCGGCCGTGAACTCCAGCTCCTGGGAAACGTGAATGGCCCCGGCAGGAAAAACCATCGCTCCGGCCAGCGCGGCCATAGCCAGGGCAGCCACCGCCAGCGGAGGGACTACATTGGTACCGCGGTACAGATGACTTGATTCCTGGACCGCCTCAAGGTACGTTGCCGCCGTGGCAGAGTCCACCTGATAGTGGGCCAGCGGAAACTCGTGCCCTACCTCGAGCTGGTCATATCCAATACTTTGCTGATTCACGGCAGGTACATAGAAGCACTAGGTGTAAATGAATACTAATGTCTTGCATTTTATTTGTCAAGACGCCCCCAGGGCGGGGTCGGTGAAACCCATCCCCATCTCATCTGACCGTAGCTGCAGCCACCAGGCCGCTGGCCACCGCGAGCCCCGCGCATATCCCCAGCACCCACCGGAAGGCGTAAACGAACGAGCTGCGCACGGCATAGCTCGCCGCCGCCCGCGCCTGCTCACCGAAGCCATCCGGAATAACGATGCCTCCCAGCTTCTCCGCCTGTTCCAGGACCTGGAGCTGTTGCGCCGGTTCCAGGCCCGCCTGCCGTACCGCATCCGCCAGGGAGGCGGAGAAGGCGGCAAGGGCCACCGCTCCCAGCACCGCGATGGCCAGCAGACCAGCTATCCTGGCAATGCCGTTGTTGATACCGGAGGCCGACCCGGAGAACTCCGGCCAGACCGACAGCGCCGACTTGGTAAGCGCCGGTATTACCATGGCCATGCCCGCCCCGAACAGCGTCAGCCCGGGCAGGAAGTCACGCCAGTAGCTGGCCTCAGGCCCGGCCGCAGCCAGCAGCGCCATACCTGCCGCCACAATGAAAGGGCCGGCAACCATCGGCAGCCTGGGCCCCGCTCGGTCGGTCAGAGCGCCGGCAGCCCCGGCGAAAAGGGTGATTATGAGGATGGGAGGCAGAAGGCCCAGTCCGGCCAGGGAAGGCGAATAGCCCTGCACCTGCTGCAGGTTCAGAGCGGTGAAAAATATCATGCCGTTCAACCCGAAGTACAGAAACAATGTGGCCATATTGGCCCCGGCCACGCGTGGGTTCCTGAAAATCTCAAGGTGCACCATCGGCCGGGCCAGCCGCAGCTCGGTCAGGATGAAAAGACCGATGCCCGCGGCGCCCCCCACGAGGCTGACCAGTATAAGCTCGCTGTCCCAGCCTCTCTCCGGCCCCGAGATAAGCCCCCAGGCTATGCCCAGAAGCCCCAGGAAGACCAGCGCCGGACCCAGCCAGTCCAGACGGCCCTGCAGCCTGCCTGGGATGCGTGGCACGAAAAGCCAGGCTACAGCCAGGGCGCCCAGCCCCACCGGCACAACCATAAAATAGATAGCGCGCCAGGAAAAAGCGTCCACCAGCCAGCCGCCCAGCAACGGTCCCAGCGCGGCGACGCCCCCCGAAATACCGGCCCACAGCCCGATGGCCCGTCCGCGTTCGCTCTCCACGAAGCAGTCATTGATAATGGCCAGGCTTTGCGGCACCATCATCGCCGAGCCGATGCCCTGCACGGCCTGAATGGCGATGAGCACCTCGACCGCGGGCACGAACCCGGATAGGAGCGCCGCCAGACTAAACAGGCCGAGGCCGGCAATGAATATCCGCCTGCGCCCGTAGCGGTCCCCCAGCGCGCCTCCCACCAGTATCAGCGCCCCCAGGGAAAGCAGATGCGCATTGACCACCCACTGCAGGCTGCTCAGGCTAACGTCAAACCTGGCCTGCAGGTCAGGCAGACCTATGGGGACCGCCGTGCCCATAACGAAGGCGGCGCCGCTGGCCATGATGGCCGCCAGCAGTATCCACCGCCCCCCGCCGGTGTTCAGAGAGCATTGCTGCATAGGAATGACAGGCGCTACTGGCTTGTGATTACTTCTCTTGTATACTAGAATATAACATATCGGGTGATGCGGTTGCTCATCCGGAGGCCTTATACTAGCACAATGGCGATACGGCAGACACCGCCGCAATCGGGGACGCGGCAGGAAAGACCAGCGTCCACCGGGACAAAGGAGGCAGTATGAGGAAGTCGCTCAAGCTATTCATTCTGGTGCCGGTTATCCTGGCACTGGCGCTGTCGAGCTGCACGGGGGGTGCAGAACCGGTTACCGTCGGCTCCAAGATAGACACCGAAGGAGCCCTCCTTTCGCAGATGATAATCTTGATGCTCACCGATAATGACATTGAGGTGATGGACAAGTCCCAGTTCGGGCCCACCTCCGTGGTGCGCAGCGCCATTATCAGCGGCGAGATAGACCTCTACCCGGAGTACACCGGCAACGGCGCTTTCTTCTTTGACGAAGCCGACTCCGGCGTATGGAAAGACGCCCGGCAGGGCTACGAAAGGGTGAAGCAACTGGACCGGGAAGCCAACGACATCATATGGCTCACTCCGGCGCCGGCGAACAATACGTGGGCCATCGCCATACCCAGGACTCTGGCGGAGACCGAGAACATCTGGAACCTGGAAGATTTTGCCGGTTACGTGAACCAGGGAGGCTATGTGAAGCTCATCGGCTCGGAGGAATTCGTCAACAGTGAAGCCGCCCTCCCCGCCTTCCAGGAAGCTTACGACTTCACCCTGGGCCAGGACCAGCTACTTACTGTGTCGAGCGGCAACACTGCCCTGACCGAAAAGGCGGCCGCAGAGGGCACGGATGGCGTCAATGCCGCTATGGCCTACGGTACTGATGGCGCGCTGAGCGCGCTGGGACTGGTGGTGCTGGAGGACCCGAAAGGGGCCCAGCCGGTCTATCAGCCGGCACCCATCATCCGGGCGGAGGTGCTTGAGCGCTATCCGCAGATAGAGACCATACTGGAGCCGGTTTTCCTTTCGCTGGACAAGGAGACATTGCAGAGCCTGAACGCCAAAATCGCCATCGAGGGCCAGGACCCCGCAGCCGTGGCACGGGACTACCTGACCGCCGGAGGGTTTCTGCAATAGCAGGTGCGCCGGTGCCGGCTCCTGAAAAAGCCAGGTGCCTCTACTACGCTCCTTTCCTGGCGGCAGAGGAGAGGTGACAGGGTGTGGCGACTGACAGACCATCTCCAGTAGCCGTATGCAAAGGGGGCGGTTCCCGCAGTGACCGCCCGGAATAGTGTAGCTATCTTCGGCTCTGCCACCGGCCTTTTCTCCCTTTTCCTGGGCTGGCTGACGGTCAAGTCGAGCCGGGTGGCGTCCGGAACGAGCCTGAGCCTGCCGGAAAGCTATGGCTGGGCCGGCGCCGGCGCCATTATCTCGCTGTGGCTTGCCAGCCTCGTACTCAGCTTCGCCGGCGGCGGCCGAGGCGAGGTCGGTTCCGTTGTTTTCGTCGCTGG
>CAZZAU010000011.1:0-16744 GCA_964652725.1 uncultured Dehalococcoidaceae bacterium
GGTCTTGGTCGTCTCCCAGACGACGAACTCGTTCTGGCTGTAGCGTTTCTCGATGCTGTCGACGTAGAGCCACACGAGAATCGCGGCGGCCAGCCCGATCACCACGGAGACGGCCATCAGGGTTACCGGCCGGCTCAGGGAACGGGGCATCATCAGCACGGTACGGGGAGGGATAACCATAGTGGATGAGACCAAACTCCGGCTGCTGAGCGAGGGCCCGCCCCGCGTATGAGGCGTGAAATCTTCCCTGTATCCCTTTTGTGCAGTGACATGACCGGTCTTCCCCACTGCACAGAGGGGACTGAGGGGGAGCCAAACAATGCCTCTATGATATGAGTCATAGTCGGCATCTCACCCAGCTGCTAATATTTTATTGTAAAATTAGTTGTGGAAGCATTATCCTGACGAGTGGGGGTGAGAACTATGGCCAAATGTCCGGGTCAGGACTCGAGGAAGCTGAGAGTCTCCCTTTACCGCTGCCCGTCTTGCGGGACGGAGGTGGAGCTATTCTCGGACGAGATGCGGGTAAAATGCCACAGGTGCGGGACGTACGTGTACAAGGACAAGATGCCGTCATGCATTGACTGGTGCGCCTCCGCCCGGCAGTGTCTGGGCGAAGAGAGGTGGAAGGCATTACAGGGCGAGGACTAGAGGAGGATTGAGAATGACCACCAGACTGACAAGGAAAATCATCCGCATCGATGAGGAGAAATGCAACGGATGTGGCCTGTGCGTACCCTCGTGCGCCGAAGGCGCGCTGCAAATAATCGGCGGCAAGGCCAGACTGGTGAGCGAGCAGTACTGCGACGGTCTTGGAGCCTGTCTGGGTGAGTGTCCTCAAGGCGCGCTCACCATCGAGGAGCGGCCGGCGGAAGAATTCAGCGAAGAGGCAGTTGAGCAGTATCTGGAATCGAAACAGCCGGAACCATGCGCCTGTCCTTCGATAAAGGTGGAACGGTTTGAGCGCGGGCCGGCAGAAAAGAATGCCGCAAGCGGGCCGTCACCTTCCCTGCTGGCACAGTGGCCTGTGCAGCTCACCCTGGTACCGCCGTCGGCGCCGTTCCTTAAAGGGGCAGACCTGCTGCTGGTGGCGGACTGTGTTCCTTTCGCCTATGCTGATTTCCACCGGGATTTCCTGGAGGAGCGGGCCCTGCTCATCGCCTGTCCCAAACTGGATGATTTCCCGGCCCATCTGAACAAGCTGATGCAGATTGTGGCGCAGGCGCGGCCGAAAAGCATTACCGTGGTGCATATGGAGGTGCCCTGCTGCTCCGGGCTGGTCTATATGGCGCAGAAAGCCATCCAGGCCGGCGGCGAGGACATTCCCCTGCGTGAGGTAACGATAGGGGTCAGCGGGGAAAGAAAGTAGCTTTCCGGAGACCGGGGGCGGAATACGTGAGCGGCACGCTTGTCCTGGGAATCGGCAGCAGGCTCGGCGGCGACGATGCCGCCGGGGGCTATCTGGTGCGCGAGCTACACCGCAGGCTCAAGCAGGTCGCACCGCCTGCTCCTGACGTTAATGCCATAGATGCCGCCACGGCGCCGGAGAGCTATACCGCCGTCGTCCGTAAAATGCGGCCGGCGCTGCTGGTGCTGGTGGATACCGCTGATATGGGCCTCAGCCCCGGCTCGGTACGTCAGATTCCGCCGGATAGAATAACCATCGCCTCTTTCTCCACCCACCGGATGCCCCTGTCCGCCTTTATGACGTATGTCAGTGAATTCTGCGGGCAGGTGCGGCTCGTCGGCATTCAGCCGGCGCATATGGAGACGGGGGAGGGAATGTCAGCAGCGGTGCGGAGAAGCGCCAGGGAACTGGCCGGGGCTATCCTGGAAGGCCGTCTGAGTAAAATTCCGCTGCTGGAGTGAAAGGGCCCCGCGGGATGGCTAGCCGGCGGGCTGGGCTTCGGTGTCCTTTTTCTTTCTTTTGACAGCTCCCGGAAGCTCGCCGCTGTCCGTGACCACCAGCTCATCGGCGTATTTGTCGTAGGCGGCCAGCAGGAACTCGTCGGTCATAGCCAGGGTAAAGACCGGGCACACATCCACGCACTGGGCGCAGAAACAGCACCGGGACAAAAACACTTTGATCTTCTTTTCTTCCGGTAGCCACTCTATAGCCCTGGTGGGGCATATCTTGTAGCACTGCTGGCAGCCGATGCAGTTCTCCCGGTCATAGGCAATCTTGCCGCGGAATTTGGGTGGGGTGGCGATGGGGGGGTGCAGGTTGATTTCCTGTCTGATAACCCTGTCCAGAAAGGCAAGCGTGGACTCCGGAGCGTATTTGGCCGGAAAGATATTGGTGGCCGGTTTCAGAAAAAGCTGCTTGAGTATGGTTATGGCTGCTTCCCACATACAACAACACCTCAAATCATTGCATCAATCCAGATCAGGAGCATACCCGCCAGGGCCACTCCGCTCATACCCATCACGTACACGGCGCTGGCCTGGGTTATCTTGAACCTGGCCACGCCAGCCCTGATAACGCTGATAAACACGAACATCACGAGCAGCACCTTGACCAGGAAGAACAGCCCGTCGATGATGCCGGCCGGCAGCGCCGCCTGGATGCCGAAGACCGGGGAGAGGTTGTAGGGGATGAACAGGGCTACTACCAGGGATACCATGGCAAAGGCTTTGACGACGTCTGACAGGTAGAACATGGACAGGTTTCTGCCCGAATACTCCACCAGCAGCCCGCCTGCGATCTCGGTTTCGGCTTCCGCCACGTCAAAGGGCACCTTGGCGGCTTCGCCTACCGTTACCACTCCCAAACTGAACAGCATGAGCAGCGTTCCGGCGAAGCCCAGCGGCCCCACCGTTGTCCACAACGGGTACTGGCCGATGGTGGAGAGCAGGAACGGGTTGGCGCCGGTTACCTGGCTGATGTGCCAGGCGATGGCCAGCACCACCACTGCCAGGGGGGCTTCATAGCTCATCATCACGATCATCTCCCGCTGGGCACCCACGGTGGCGTAGGGAGAGCTGGAGGCAAACCCGCCGACCACGAAGGCCAGCGAGGGGACGATGAGCAAATACAGTACCAGTATCACGTCGCCGTAGCGGCCCAGCAGCGCCGGCTGCCCGAACAGCGGAATGAAGAGCAGCAGGGAGCCGGAGGAGACGAGCGCCAAGAACGGAGCGGCGTTGAAGAGCCAGGATATGGCCCCCTGGGGGATGATGTTCTCCTTCATCAGCAGCTTCTGCACGTCGCGGAAGGGCTGCACGATGGGCGGGCCGATTCTGCCCTGCATATGGGCGACGAGCTTGCGGTCGACGCCCCGGTACAGCAGCCCGAAGAAGCCGCCAATCAGCACCAGAATGGCGGAGCCGGCGATGATTATAACGCCGTTTAGCAAGATGTTCGTTCCCAGAAAGTTCATCGCTGCAACTCTTTCGTCCTGGCTACGGATAGCCGGTGGAGTTCGTCATACGTCATTACCGATTTCTCTCCGCTGGCCCTGTCTGTTATCGTCATCCGGTTGGTGCAGGACATGCAGGGGTCGATTGAAGCAAAGGTGATGGGGACATCGGCTATCTGCATCCCTTTGAGCATGGTGGGCACCGCCACCAGGTTGACATAAGTGGGCGCCCTCACCTTCCAGGTAGCCAGCGGTGTCTGTCTGGCCTCCATGCGCACGTAGTGGATATCCTCGCCCCGCGGCGCCTCCACCCGTCCGACGCCCTCGCCGGCGGCGTCGTTGAGCATGCGCAGGAGTTTGGGCATCTTGGTCTCGGCCATGATGGGGCCTTCAGGCATTCTCCGGATGCATTCCTCGATAATCTCGATAGATTGTTTGACTTCGAGCAGCCGCACGATGATGCGGTCGTAGACATCACCCACCACTTTGCCGGTGACGATGTCCGGGGTGATGGCCTTGATATCGAGGTCGGCGTAGGCACTGTAGGGCTGGTCCTGGCGCACATCTTTGGGCACGCCGCTGGCCCTGGCGGTCGGCCCTACGGTGAGCAGTGTGAAGGCGTCCTCGGTGCGGAGGACTCCCACGTTCCGTGTCCTCATCTTCACCGTCTCGTCTTCCAGGAAAACCTTTCTCAGGTGCTCGAAGATGCTCTTGTAGAAGTCGAGCCCCTGGCGCAGACGCGGCAACTGGTCTTCGGTGATGTCCCGGCGGACGCCGCCTACCTGGAGCACGGCTTTGGTCACCCGGTTACCGAAGACGTACTCTATCATATCCATTATCTCTTCCCGCACCCGCCAGGTGAGGTAGAAAACGGTATCAAAGCCTATCTCATGGGCGGCCACACCTGCCCACAGGATGTGGGAGTGGATTCTCTCCATCTCGGCGGCGATGGTCCTGATATATTCGGCCCGGTCCGGCGGAGTGATGTTGGCTGCCTGCTCCACGGCGATGACCAAGCACAGCGGGTGGCAGATGTTGCAGATGCCGCATATTCTTTCGGCGAGGTATATGGTCTGCACCGGGTTATTGCGGTTCATCCCCAGCCATTCCACGCTGCGGTGCACCTGCCCCACCAGGACGTCCGTATTGACCACCTTCTCCCCTTCGATTTCCAGGTTGAGCTGTATGGGCTCTTTCAGCGCGGGATGAATGGGGCCCACCGGTATGGTATAGGTTACTTTCTCCGTATCCCCAACTGCCATTCTCTCTCTCTTCTTCCTTACCCTTTCCCTTTTGCCTTCCTGCCCGGAAGCACGCGCAGGTATTTCTCCGGCCCGGTCTCATCTTTTCTCCAGGGATAGACGCCCTCCGGCAGGGCATCGGTGATAAATAGCCTGCGGCCGTCCGGTATGCCCGTCACTTCTATCCCCATCATCTCCTGCGTCTCCCGCTCGGTGAAGATGGCCCCGGGAATGAGGTCGGTTATGGTAGGTATCCGGAGGTTGCCCTTGGGCAACCTCACTCGCAGTCCCACACTCAGCTCTTCCAGGTGATGGCCGAAGTAGATGGTGAAGTGGTAGATGAGCTCCACTTCATCGCCGAGGTCGCTGGAGGAGATGATGGCCAGGTGGGGGTATTTCTCAAACCGGCAGATATGCTCTACGGCGTCGCGGATGGCTTCCGGCCGGACCTGTATCCAGAGGCTGCGAAACAGGTTCTTCTTTACGGCAACTTCACGCTCGTAAACGGAGCCTTCAATGAAGCCGTCGCCGAGCTCTTTTTTGAAGCTGTCTATAATCTGCCCGGGGTCGAGCATCTCCATCTAGGCCACCTCCTGCCTAGCCGCCTGCTCGAGTTTGGCCCAGGCTTTGACCACGCCGTGTATAATGGCCTCAGGGCGGGGAGGGCAGCCGGGAACATAAACGTCCACCGGCAGTATCTGGTCGATGGGGCCTACCAGGCTGTAGGCCTCGTGAAAGACGTCGCCTTCGATGCCGCAGTTGCCCACCGCCATAACCACCTTCGGGTCCGGGGTCTGGGCGTAAATGCGCCGCACCGGGTCTTCCATACTGCGCGCCACCGGCCCGGTGACCAGCAGGACATCAGCGTGGCGGGGAGAGCCCACCAGCATGATGCCGAAGCGCTCGGCGTCATAGCGGGGGGTGAGCACGGCCAGGATTTCAATATCGCAGCCGTTACAGGAGCCGGTGTTCATATGATATACCCACAGCGCCCGGTTGAATGCTTTCAGGTTCATCTTCTTCCCTTCCTCAATCCATCCTTTGCTAAAGCGCCAGCACCAGTATCAGGACCGTCAGCACTGCTACGGCGACGAGCCACAGCATATAGTCGTTGACAATCCCGGTATGCGGCTTCATCATGGCGGCGTAGAAGCCCTTCAGCGCCTCGAAGAAGCCCCAGTAAACGTTTTCCACCCTGACGTGACGCTGCTCCGCGGGGGGGACTTTTATGCCGGAGATAAACACATCGGTCTGGGCGGTTTCTTTCTTGTAGGTGGCCTGGCCCCGGCTGCGCAGGATGAGGACGATTATACCGATGACGGCGATGGCAATCAGCCAGACTATGGGAGCCCAGACCGCGTATCCGTAGCTTAAAACCGACAACGTATTTACTCCAACATATTATAGCAATTTATTACGGTGTGCCCAAATCATCACGGCGCAGCACCCATAACTCCGTTTATGTATGAGGCCTGGTCAATGAGCGCCTCGGTGGCGGGCGCCACGATGGTATCTACCACCAGTCCCGGGAAGATGCTGAAGAAGATGATGACGGCTGCCATTATACCCATTCCGATGAGCATGGACCCGGGGACCTCGCGGGCCTTTCCTAGAGACGGCATCTGCGGGCCGGTAAAGGCGGAGTAAAAGACCTTGGTAAAGGAGGCCAGCGTCACCAGGGACACGAACATAGCCACCACGGACAGAAGCGGGTTGAACCGGAACACGGACTCGTAGATGAGCAGCTTGGAGGCGAAGCCGTTGAACGGCGGGATGCCGGAAATGGCCAGGGCTCCGATGATGAAGAAGGCCGCTGTCCATTTCATGGTGTGGCCCAGGCCGCCCATCTTGTTCAGGTCGCGCGTGCCGATGCGGAAGAAGATGGCCTCCGCGGTGAGGAACAGCATACCCTTGTAAAGGGCATTGTTGATGATGTGGAAAATGCCCCCGTTCATGGCGTCGCGCCCGTAGTTGGCCAGCGCCACGGGGTCACTGAGCACCGCCAGGCCCACGCCCACCCCCAGCAGCATGTAGCCGCTCTGGGAGATGGCGTGGTAGGCCATCAGGCGTTTGATATCCGTCTGGTGGATGGCCATCATCACCCCGATGAACATGCTGAGCACGCCCAGGATGATGACAATCCAGCCGATGGCGCCACTGCCGAAGGCACCGCCGTAGAGGGTGAAAGTTATCCGGTACAGCGCGTACATGGAGGCGGCGCTGGAGGTGTAAATCATGGGAGTGATGCCCGCCGGAGCCACGGCATAGGTGTCAGGGGCCCACATATGCAGCGGCACGCCTGCCAGCTTCATCACGAAGGCGATGGCCAGCAGCCCCAGGGCTATCGTATCCAGGGTGGTGAACTGCATGTTGTGCGCCAGGGCGGCGATGCTCAGCAGGTTGTACTGGGCGTAGAGTATGCCGATGGCGAAGAGCACCAGCAGGGCGCTCACCGCCGAGATGACGATGTATTTGAAACCGCCCTCCACGGCATCCGCCATGTTCACACGATATGAGGCCAGCCCGGCACCGGCGATGGAAAGTATCTCCAGGAAAACGAAGAGGTTGAACATATCGCCGGTGAACTCCAGTCCGATCATACCCACATACAGCAGCATCAGCAGGGAATAGAACCGGTCTTGCCCGGTCTGTCCCTTCAAGAACTGGAGCGAATAGATGAGGGCGGCGATGGTGACTATGGTGGTGGTCAGGCCCATGAACATGGAGAGTGCGTCCATCTCGAACATGATGCGCACCGGCGTCATGGAGCCCTGGGGGACGGCCATCTCCGGCACCGTGGCGCCGAAGGTATAAACGCGGGTGCCGCCGGTATACACATCGATGGCCAGAACAGCCACCAGGAAGGCCGTGAAGCCGAGTATGCCCACACTGAAGGAGTCTCTTATGGTGGTTCCCGCCCGGCTGAGTAGCGGAATGACAAAGGCCGCCAGCAGGGGAAGAGCGATAATCAATGCCGGTGAGTGTATGGTAAGGAATTCCAAGCCGTTACCCCTTCAGCATCCTCGATTTCTCAGAGTCTATGTCTTTGGTATGGCGGTAGATGTGCATCACCATGGTCAACATCAGCGCGATGATGGAAACGGCGATGACGATGCTGGTCAGCGTCAATGCCTGGGGGACCGGCAGGACCATGGGGCCTTGCGGCGTCACCGTGTAGATGGGAGCAACGCCCCCCGCCCGGTAACCCAGCGTCACCAGGAAGAGATTGACCGCGGCGCTAAGAATGGCCACTCCCATCACTATTTTTATCAGGTTGCGCTTGAAGATGAGAATGTACAGCGCTATGCCGACCAGAAGCGCCGCCGCCACGAAGGGAATGTTGTACGGGATAAACTGCATCATTCCTCCATCTCCTCCCCGCTCGAAAACAGGGCCATAGCCAGAACCACCGCCGAGAGGCCGGCCATGACCTTGAGGCCAACTCCCAGGTTCATCAGCGGAATAACCCCTCCCGTCCACAGGTTGCCCGTGTTGGGGCCGGTGGAGGGGACCGTCCCGAAGACCGGCGTGCCCACCAGGAAATTGAAGAAAAAGGTGGTGCCCAGGCCGGCCAGGGCCATGCCCAGGAATATCAGGGCGCCGCTGCTCTCAACCACCGAGAGGTGGTGTTCCTTCAGGGACTTTTTGATCTGATTGGAACCAAAGGCCGCTATCATCATCACCACCCCGGAGGCGATGACCGCCCCGCCCTGAAACCCGCCGCCGGGGGTGAGATGGCCATGGGTGATGATATAGAAACCGAAGACCATGATGAACAGGATAAGCTGGTCCGAGATGGTGCGCACTATCTTGGACATCATGAGCCCTTCTCCTTGTGCGCCTTGCGCGCTGCCGCCCGGAACAGGAGCAGCACGCCGGTCACGGCGGTGAACAGTACCGTGGCCTCGCCCAGGGTATCCAGACCGCGGTAGTCGAATAGCACGGCCGCCACAACGTTGTTATTGGCCGTCTCCGCCTGGGAGTTCTCTATCATATAGTCGTCCATAGCGGAAGGCGGGTAACCGAAGGGATGTATCAGCAGCGCTCCCGTAATAAGGAAGGCCACCAGAATAATCAGCAGAATCCCGCCAATGACCTGCCTCATAGCTACTCCATACGCCTCGTTGCCCTGATGGCAATGATAAAGATTGCCGTGGTAACCGCCGCCCCGATGCCTGCTTCCGCGATGGCCACGTCAGGGGCTTTCAGCAGGTAGAACTCCAGGGCCAGCAGCAGGCTCAGCACGCCCAGCGCCACTGCGGCATAGAGGAGGTCCCGGAACGCGGCCACAAAGAGGGCGCAGACCACGATGGCCAGCGGCGTCACGATGTGCAAGACAGCGGCCTCAATCAATCTCTTTTCCCTCCAGGTCATCGACTACCGCCCTGGCCGGCCGGGTGCCGCTCCGGTGCGCTGCCCTGGCGATGGCATGGGCGGAAGTGGCGTTGGTTACCAGCAGGGCTACCAGGGCGATTACCGAGTGTACTGACATCATGGACTGGGCGGAGAACTGTCCTTCTGTGGCCCAGATGGCGGCCGATTGCATAATAACCGCCAGAATCAGGAAGATGGTGCCGAAGGTGGTACACTTGGTGGCCGCGTGCAGTCTGGTGAACATATCGGGGAAACGGTGCAGGCCGAACACCCCCACCAGATTAAAGAACAGCCCTATCCCGATGAACACATAGGTTACCGCGTTCAGCGCAGCCACCTAGAACTTGCTCCCTTCGATGTATTTGGCCACATACAGCGTCATTACAAAGGAAAGCAGGGCATAGACGATGGCCACATCGATGAAAACCACCTGGTTGAACATCATGGCCAGCACCACCATTATGGCCACCACCAGGGTATTGGTGGTATCAAAGGCCACCAGCCGGTTGGGCGCGTCCGGTCCCATGAATACCCGCGCTATGGCGACGAGTATACATATTCCCACGATGATGACGGCCGGCAGCCAGTTCATCCCGCTATCCTCCGCGCCCAGTCAGGGAAGGTGCCGCATATGGGGTGGTAATCGCGCGGCATTGCCTCCAGCACCGCCGGGTCGATGTTAATCCAGTGAATGTAAAGCTCGTTGGTTTTTTCGTCGACGTCCACGCTCAATGTCCCCGGGGTCAGGGTGATGGAATTGGCCAGGATGGTCAAAGACATGTCGGTTTTGAGGTTCGGGTCTATCTTGACGATGGCCGGGTTTATCTTGCCGGTGATGACGCGGTAGGCGACGTCCATGTTGGCCCGGGCCATGGCGAAGGAGAAGGGGATTAGATAGACAAGGAAAGTGAGCCACCGTCCCGGGTGCAGCATCCGCTTGCTCTTTTTGATATACCGGTTCTTGACCAGGGCGCCCACCAGAAGGGCAAAGACCGCCCCCACAAGTAGCTCGGTGCCACTCCACAAAAAAGCGGTGCCGCTGCCGATGGTGAGAAGCAGGTATGCGCTATAGGCTACCGCTGCGCTGATAATAAAATTCATATCCTGTTTTGAGCTAGTTCTTCACGGGTAGAGAACTTATGCTATCGCCGGCCGGCAGCCGGCCCAAAATTTCGGAATAGCTTATCAGATTGATTATGGCTTTGTCAACCCTCCGGCACGGGTGTTTTTGGAGGAAAAGGCGTTTTCTGCCTCAGGCAGGGCTGAAGTTCGCCGGCCCTAGTCATGCTCCGGCCCTGTGACCGTTTCCCGGACAAGTTTCTGCCCCAGCGCGTACGCTTCCGCCAGCGTGGTGGGGTGCTCTCTTATTTCACCCTTCTTGTCCACTCCCCGTACCAGTAGTTCGGCGGCGTATTTTACGCCGAAGGCCTGAAAAAAATACCTGACCGTCAATATTGAACCCTGAAACAGATTTGGCCCCCGGGTGGCGCCCACCCCGATGAAGGCGCCCTTCTTCGCTGAACCGGGCAGTGTCTTCAGCACGTAACGGCGGGCCCACAGCGCCTGACACCGGTCAATGAGGGCCTTGACCTGCGCCGATGGCCCGTAGAAAAAAATTGGCGAGGCTACGATAACGGCGTCCGCCTCCAGAAGCCTGGAGTATACCGAGTCCATATCGTCCCTGATGACGCAGTTGCCGTCCCTGAAGCATCCGTAGTATTCCCGGCAGGGCTCTATTTTGAGCTTGTCAACCAGCAATTTCTCTACCTCCGCCCCGCTATCTTTAGCCCCCCGCAGCGCTTCGTCCAACAACAGGTCGGTGTTGCCCCGCAGTCTTGGACTGCCCATTATGCCAAGTATTTTCATTCTGCCTCCCGTTTAGCGCTGTGCTCGGCCATTGTTGACGGCGCGGCGGCTGCCATATTCCCAGCGACCACCAAAAATTATATAATAGGTGCAGTAAAAGATACACCCGCGTAAGCGGGGAGAGAAAGGAGCCCGGAAGCCATGTACAGAAAAATATTGGTGCCGCTCGATGGTTCAGAACTGGCCGAATGCGTTTTGCAGCATGTAGAAGCTATGGCCAGGGCCGGGGGTGTGGAAAGCGTCATGCTGGTGAGGGTGGCCGAGCCCTTTGACCTGACGCCGGTGCGGGGGGAGCAAGGCTGGTTCACCGAAGAAGAAGTGAAGAAAGCAGATGCTGGCGCCAGGGCCGTAGCCCAGGATTATCTCGACCGGGTGGCTGGCCAGTTGAACCTGAGGCCGGTAAGTGTGCAGAAGGAGGTGCTGGAGGGAAGGGCGGCGCCGACCCTGGCCGACTACGCCAACAAGAACAACGTTGACCTGGTGGTCGTCGCCACACACGGGCGCTCCGGAGTCAGCCGCTGGGTGATGGGCAGCGTGGCTGACCGCCTTGTGCGTTCCGTGCACGCGCCGGTGCTGATAGTTCGTCCCCCGGCATGCATCCCCGGAAGTTAAGACTTTAGGCTACGGAGGGAAGAGAATTGTATCGCAAAGTGATGGTGCCGCTGGACGGGTCGGAACTGGCGGAGTGCGTCCTGCCCCACGTGGAGAGCCTGGCCAAATCCGGTCAGGCCGGAAGTGTAATTTTGGTGCGGGTGGCGGAGAGCTTTCAATCGCAGAGTTGGGGTGAGGCGACGGTCTGGATGAGCGATGAGGAGAAGAAGGAGTATGACGTTACGCATCGCAAGGCCGCCGCAAGCTATCTGGACGATGTTGCAGCCCGGCTGGACGTGGCCGGCGCTGGCGTGGAGAAGGTGGTGCTCAACGGCGGGGTCGCCTGGACCCTGGCCGACTACGCCAACAAGAACAACGTTGACCTGGTGGTCATTGCCACGCACGGGCGCTCCGGGGTCAGCCGGTGGGTGATGGGCAGCGTGGCACAGCGGCTGCTGCATTCTATATGCGCACCCGTAATGGTGATTCGTTCGCCTGGATGTATGCCCGGCGCATAGCGTCTTTGGGATAAATGGCGCGTACATTCCGGGATGCACCGTTTACGATGAAGCCAAATCGTAAACGGAGATGTGGCGTGGCCGAGAGGGATTGTCCCCGGAGCGGGTGCAGCAGCGGGGCGAAGGTTATGAAAAAGGCGGCATAGGCTGTGAACCCTGCGCCCGCAGCGGAAAGTGTGATTGCGGGTGCTCCTGCATCGTGGTGAAGAGAAGAAACCGGGAGGATCCGCCCGTGCTGACCGCGAGCGGTGACCTATTTTTGAAATGTGGAGGAGAGCCTGATGAGCGAGGGAGCGAGGCCGCGCCTCACCCAGACGGTACACGGTGCCGGCTGAGCCTGTAAGATAGGTCCGGGAGACCTCATGCAGGCGCTGTCCGGTCTGCCGCTGGTCTCTCATCCCAACCTCATCGTCGGGATGGAGCAGGCGGAAGATGCGGGCGTGTACAGGTTGACCGATGACCTGGCTATCATCCAGACCATAGATTTCTTCACGCCCATCGTCGATGACCCGTATTCCTTCGGCCAGGTAGCGGCGGCCAACGCTCTCAGTGACGTTTACGCTATGGGCGGCCGGCCGCTGACCGCAATGAACGTGGTCTGCTTTCCTGTGAAGACTATGGACGTGTCCATACTGAGGGAGATACTTGTCGGAGGGATGGACAAGGTGCACGAGGCCGGTGCCATAGTGGTGGGCGGGCACAGCATTGAGGACCCGGAGCTGAAATACGGGCTATCCGTTAACGGCGTCATCCGTCCGGAGAAGGTGGTGCTCAACAGGGGCGCCAGGGCCGGGGACAAGCTTATTCTGACCAAACCTCTGGGCACTGGAATCATCAGCACTGCCCTGAAAGCAGGGGAAGCTGACGCCGCCGCCGAGGCCAGAATCGTGCAGAGTATGGCCACGCTCAACCGCACCGCCGCCGAGCTGATGCAGGAAGCGGGCGTCCACGCCTGCACCGATGTCACCGGCTTCGGTCTGCTGGGACACGCCTGCGAAATGCTGGAAGAGAATAGCCCGGGTATGGTGATAGACGCGGCCGCAGTGCCGGTTTTCCCGGAAACCAGGGCCTTTGCCGAGAGAGGTCTGCTTCCCGGAGGGTTGGGCCGCAACCGGGAGTTCCGCGCCGCCATGGTGGACATCGCTGCCGGGGTGCCGACTTTCCTGGCCGATATCCTGTTTGACCCGCAGACCTCAGGAGGCCTGCTCATCGCCGTCCCGCCCGAAAAGGCGGAAAACCTGCTGGGTGCGCTGCACCGGGAAGGTGTGGAACACGCCGCCGGCATCGGCGAGATGGTGGCCGGGCCGAAGGGCCGGATACAGGTAAGGTATGGTCCCGGCTAGGAGGCGGTGTTCAATATTCCCAGCAGGTTAAGCCCCCGGATAATCATGCTCACCGCGATGGCGGCCAGCAGCAGACTGAACGCCCTGGAAATCGCCTTGAGACCGCCCTGCCCCAGGAAGGCCTCGATGCGGCGGCTCAGCATGAACATCACCCACACTAAAAGCAGGTTGGCCGCGAAGGAAACCAGCACCATGTACACCGGGAACTGGGTGGCCAGCAATAGCAGCGTGGTAATGGTAGCGGGGCCTGCGGTCAGCGGGGTGCCGATGGGCACCACGGCTACCATCTCCTCCCTGACCATCTCCACATAGTGACCGGTGGTCATGTATTTCACGGACAGCACCAGCAGGATGATGCCGCCGGCAATGGCGAAAGACCCTACCGAGATATTGAGCACGCTCAAAATGAACTGACCGAAGAACAGGAAAACCAGCCCCACCACGGCGGCAGTTATGGTGGCAACGTGAATCATTCTCCTCTGCTCGGGGGGAGTTAGCCCCTGGCTCAGCGAGAGCACGAAGGGCAAGTTTCCCAGGGCATCAATGGCAATGAACAGGGGCACAAAGGTAAGCACAAAGGATTGCCATACACTACCGTCCATCTCTTCTCCCTATTTGAATAGCCTGAAGACCAGATTGAGCAAAACCGTCAGTATCAGGCTCAACACCAGAGAGGTGGCCAGGGGAAAGAAAAAGGAAATCCCGTTCCTCTGCACGAAAATGTCCCCGGGAAGCCTGCCCAGATAGGGTATCCGCTGCCAGAAGATGAGCAGCAGGCCGAACAGGACTAGGAATAGCCCGCCCAGGACCATCAATTTTCCCAGACCTTCAACTCCGGGCATGGGCTTGCCTCCCGCGTGTATTAAGCGTTTTCCAGCATATTATAGCAAAGGTGCGTACCCGTCCACAAAGACGGCCCTGCATGCTATAATTCAGGCGGATAAGCAACGAAAAGGAGGTAAGAGCCATGCGCCGGCTGATGACCCCCGTGCACACCTGAAATTGAGCCTCCGGCGGGTGCAGGTCTGCACCGGTCGTATGCTCGCAGAGCCTCCTTTTCCGCCGCCTGCGGAAGGCTCTTTCAGGTGGCGTTTTTTCAGCAGAGAAGGAAATGAAGGAAAGGAATAATGACCGAAGAAACCACAGGAAAAAAAGCATCGACCGTGGGTCCGGTGCTTCTCATAGGCTCGGATATGGTGGGAAGAGGGGAGAACCGGGAGCTGGGCAAGCTCCTGATGCAGCGCTTTCTCCACGAAGCAGGTGGAAACAGCCGGAAACCGGAGGCCGTGATATTGATGAACAGCGGGGTTAAACTGGCTGTGCGCGAGTCGCTGGCGTGGCCGGAGCTGCTTCAGCTGGAGGCCCAGGGCGTGGCTATCCTGGCCTGCGGCACGTGTCTGGACCGCCTGCACCTGAAGGATAGGGTGGCCGTGGGCAGGATATCCAATATGCCGGAGATAAGCGATATTCTGCTGAAGTCGGACAATGTCATTTCGCTCTGATTTTCCGGGGGTTACGGATGCGATGGGCTGGGTAACGGAGGCGGCGGGGGTAAGGGTGATAGACAAGAAAGGCTCCACCCTGCATGATTATCCCTATAACTCGCCGGCCCGGAAGTGCCCCCACTTCTGGATAATCAATGTCGCTCCCCCCGGCCCGGCCCACTGCGTCCACGGCTGCATCTACTGCTATGCCCGCCAGGCCATTTACTCCGACCTTTCAGCCCGGCCCCTGCTGTACGGCAACCTCCCGGAGCTGGTGGCGGCAGACCTGGAACAGATAAGGCTCTGTCCGCCCGTGTCCATTTCCAACGTGTCAGACCCCTGCCAGCCCGTCCCCGAGCTGAGGGCAGAGGTGAAGCGCCTGGTGTGTTTGCTGATGGAATGCGGGGTGAGCTTCGCCATTACCACCAAGGGCGACCCGGGTTTTCTGTTCGAACTTCCCGGCTTCGCCGCCTACCGTCCCAAGTTTATCGCCGTCACCATTGAGGGGACGCCGGATGTCCTGTCCCTGCTCTCCCCGGCGGCCCCGCCCCTAGAAGCGCGGCTTAGGGCGTTGCGCCGGGCCTCCGGTGCGGGCACCGATACGCTGGTGCGTTTCGACCCTGTGTTCGTGCACCTTTTCCAGGCCCTCTACGGAGGTAGCTGGTTCCGGCAAGTGGAAAGCCTGGTCGATGCCTTTGCCGGCGCCGGGGCGAAGCATATTGTGTGCAGCACTGGCAGGCTGTCCCGAAGACCGGCCCGCCCGGACGGCGGCGCCAGCCTGTGGCAGAATGTCCGGGGCGTAATCCGGCGGTACTCGGCGCTGGCGGCGCGCCGCTTCGAAGAGGAATACGGCTACGAGCGCAGCGGCACCAGCCAGGGCTACCTTTTGCGTAAAGACCTGCGGCTGGATTTTCACCGCCGCCTGCGGGTGGTGGTGGAGGCGAGAGGGATGACCTACGCTACCTGCCAGGAGCTCAGCGCCGCCGAATCGGACACGCCCGGACTTTCCCACTGCGAGCGTTTCTCCCTGCCTTTTGGCCGTAAACAGCCCGACGGCCGCTTCAGGCCGGTTGCGGGATGCACAGCCAACTGCCATGTCTCCTGTTTCGGCCTGGCCGACCCGCCCTGCGGGCGCCCGGAACTCGCCCGGCCGGGGCCATTCAAGAGAAGTTCTCTGCTTTAGGGTAAACCGGCCTTCCACCTTCTTTCCCCGCTTCACAGGGCACATAAGTGTGGTATAATGGAAACGCAAAACGGTTCTACGGGGCTGTGGGAAACGTGATTCCAGGGAGACGAAGCTCCTTTAAGAAATCCTGGTTATGAATTTCTCCCTGTCTTTCTTTTGCAAAGGGAGATAACGGCAAGAGGGAGTAAGGGTGGGGTTGGTGAACAGACTCTTGTATGGGGGCACCTGATATCGAGTAAGAGGGAAAAACAGTTTCACCTGGCGGGCTGGCTGTTGTTTGTGGTGTGCGCGGTTTTCTTCATCCTGCATAGCCTCACCGGCGATAGCATTTTCGGCCTTACCGCCAGCTTGATATTCCTGAGCGCGTGCGTGTTCTTTCTGGTGCCTCTGTTGCGTAATTGGGAAAAATAGTATTAACTGTTTATTGTTAATCGGATTTGTTGGAATCGAATATATCTGTCAAGAAAGAGGTGCGCGGGTAAATGGCTGCAGGTGATATACTTTTTCTCGTTCTGATGGGGGTGCTGTTCATCGCGGCTGTCATCTTCATACCCCAGTGGATGCTGATGCGTAATATACCCAAGGTGATCAAGATTATGCGCCAGAAGAATGCCGTGGGTGAAGAGAACGCCAGGCATATCGATGAGCTGGGTCTCCAGCCCAGGTCCATATTTCAGAGGATGTTCGCCCGGCGAGACTACAGGCCCCAGGCCCTGCAGTTTCTCATCCGCTCCGAAATCGTGGATATGACCGATGAGGGCAAGGTCTACCTGAACGAGCAG
>CAZZAU010000012.1:0-15967 GCA_964652725.1 uncultured Dehalococcoidaceae bacterium
CCAGCCCCGTCTCCGCAGCGGCCCCCGGGGTGAGTCTGCCCACCCGGCTGCCGGCGGGAACTAGCTCCGGGTAAATTGTGTCGGGCAAATCCAGGAGACCGGCCAACCGCCGGGAGAAGTCACGGCTCTCGATGTCCACCAGCCCCAGCTCAGCGGCGGCGCTCACTTCGCTTACCCGCTCGCCGCAAAGCCGGTACACAATCCAGTCGCCGATGGAAAGCACCGTGGCAATCGCGGCGCAGACAGCCGGACGGTTGGCCTGAAACCACTTCAGCCGGGCCGGAACGAAGAGAAAAGAGGGGAGATGGCCGGTAATGGCATAGATTTCCCCGCCGAACCTGTCGTCCAGGGCGCTGCCTTCAAGGAGCGCCCGGAGGTCGATATTGGGCCCGGCGTACAGCTCGTCACCGTCACCGTCCAGGAACACCGCTCCCTGTCTCTGGCCAGTAGCGCTAACCCCGGCGATCTCCCGTCCGCCTATGCCGGCCTTGCTCAGCGCCTCCCTGACGGCACCGCAAATTATGTTCCAGAAAGCTCCGGCGTCAAACTCCCTGCCCAGAGGTCCGGTCTCCCCGGGCGACCGGTACCTCCACCCTCTGCGCGCGAGTCCCACCGGGTGTCCGGCGATGTCGGCGACCATACAGCGCACGCCGCTGGTGCCGGCGTCTATGGCCAGAACATAATCAGCGGGCACGGCCTTGCCAGGCCTCCGGGTTGACCAGGTTCACGGGACGCGTCCCGTCCAGAAACCGGAATATGTCCCCGACCATCATCCGGGAATACCGGGCCACCGTGCCGTCAGTAGCGCCGCCTATGTGCGGCGTCAGCATTACGTTGTCGAACTGCAAAAGCGGGCTGCCGGCCGGAAGCGGGTGCGTTTCATAGACGTCGAAAGCAGCGCCGCCGATGCGTCCCTGTTCGAGGGCCCGGAAAAGCGCCGCCTCCTCCACGATGCTCCACCCGGCGGTATTCACCAGGTAGGCGCCGGGCTTCACCAGGCCGAACTCCTCACTGCCCAGAAGGCCCCCGGTACCGGGCGAGGCCGGGCAGTGCAGACTGATGAAGTCGGACGTCGCCAGCAGCTCCGCCAGGTCCGCTTTTCTGGCGACCTCTCCTGCTATCTCCTCCGGGCTGAGATAGGGGTCGCAGGCCAGAACGGTCATATCGAAGGCGCGCAGTCTCCGGGTCACCTCCCGGCCTACCGCCCCGAAGCCGATTATGCCGGCCACCTTGCCCGCCAACTCCAGACCGCGCATAGAGACGTAAGGGCCTATCGGGTCCAGCCATTGCCCGGATTTCACCAGGTGGTGCGCCTGCGGAATACGCCTCGCCAGCGAAAGCATCAGCCCGATGGTCAGCTCGGCGACGGAGACGGCATTTCTGGCCGGGGCATTGACCACCAGCACTCCATGCCTGGTGGCGGCATCCACATCCACGTGGTTCACGGCGGTGCGGCATACGCCCACCAGACGCAGCCTGTCAGTACCCTCAAACACCTCCTCAAAAAGGAAGTCGGCCTCAATCACCACCATCTGCAGGTTGCCGGCCTCGATGCGCTCTATCATCTCTTCGGGAGAGAGCAGTCTTCCCGTGTCCAGCCAGCTTTCGCAGGTCACATCAACCCTGGTTTCCAGCTCCTTCAACGCGACCGGCTCGAATGCGGTCAAAATCAGGGCTGCGGGCTTCTCTTCAGCCGGAGTCACCTGCTGCCATCCCTTACCGGTTCCCGGGAACATTCCAGGCCGATTACCTCGAGGGCCCGCTCTTCGTCCACTTGCGTGTCCACGCAGCCGTCCCTGGCCAGGGGAATGACCGCTATCACCGGCGGCTCCTCGTTATCGCCAAGGCCCCGGACGCCGTGAACGCCCTCCTCCAGCTCTGTCCCGCAGGCCACAGCGACGATGGCACGCGGCCGGGTCTCCTTCACGTAGTTCACCGCCAGGCGTCCCCCGGGCGCGACACACACGCCCTTGTAGCCCAGGTCAAGCGCCGCCCTGCGCAGCCGGTTGACGGAGCAATCAGGATTGCACTCGCGGCATTCCAGGCCCCATTTCCCGTATTTCCCCTGACAGCTATCTGCCCGCCGCAGACAGTGCGGCAGCAGCAGAATTCTTTCAGCAGCCGGGACCGACGCAAGCCGTTCTTCAACATTATCGCCGTTCATTTCACTCCACCTCCAGTGCATTCCGGTACCGGGCCAGGGCAAGCAGGGGAAAATACAGCCGGTACAGGTCATATCTCAAGTAGAAAGCTCTCGGGAAGCCGGTGCCGGTATAAGCCTCCTCCTTCCAGGAGCCGTCCTCCTCCTGCGCATCCGTCAGGTACCTGATTCCCTTTCTGACAGCCTCGCTCCCGTGCTCCCCGGCAGCGACAAGCCCCATCAGCGCCCAGGCGGTCTGAGATGCTGTGCTCGGGCCTCTCCCCCGCAGGGCCGGGTCTTCATAGGTGTGGCAGGTCTCGCCCCAGCCTCCGTCTTCATTCTGGCAGGCTTCAAGCCACGCGACGGCACGGCGCACATAGCTCTGGCCCATATCTTCACCCGCCACCGGCAAAGCTGCCAGCACCAGGCCGGTGCCATAGACATAGTTGACCCCCCAGCGCCCGTACCAGGCCCCGTCCGGTTCCTGACGGCTCTTCAGGTAGGCCAGCGCTCTCTCCAGCGCGGAACCGCCGGGACGGAGTTCGCCCAGCAGCTCCACGGCGTGGGCGGTGACATCGGGGCTGGTAGGGTCGAGCGGCGTCATGAAGTCGGCGAAGGGGATATCTGTCAGGAGCTCGCGGTTGTTATCACGGTCAAAAGCGGCCCATCCGCCGTCGCTGCTCTGCATATCAATCACCCAGCGCATACCCCGGACGATGGCGGCGGCCTTGTCTCTTTCCTCCGCGGGCGACAGCCGCACCTTTCTTAATGCCCTGGGCACGACCGCCGTATCATCGATGTCCGGATAAAGGTCATTCTCAAACTCAAAGGCCCAGCAACCGGGCGATGTCTCCGGGTTCTTGAGACGCCAGTCTCCGCCGATCCTGATCTCCTCGTTCAGCAGCCAGCGGGCAGCTTTAACCAGTGCCGGATGCTCCGCCGGCAGCCCTGACTCCGCCAGCGCCATCACCGCCCAAGCCGTGTCCCATACCGGGGATGTAGCCGGCTGCAGCCGCAGCGTGGCGCCGTCCTCTATGATGAAGCTTTCCAGCCCTTTCAGTCCTTTGACGATAACGGGGTGCTCCAGCCCATAGTCGAGACTTTTCAACGCCATCAGGGAATAGACCCACGGCAGCATAATGCCTCCCCAGCTGCCATCAGCCTCCTGGTGCGCCACAATCCACTCCTCCGCCTTGCGCAGGGCGCGCCCGCGCCCCGGTTCAACCGGCAGCCGCTCCCAGACCTTGAAGAGCTTGTCCAGCAGCAGAAAGAACCTGCCCTTGCCGGACCCCCTCTCCGGCCTGTGCGGCGGGTAGTCTTTCCGCCCATCCGGTTCCGCATAGAGCTCGGAGAGCCGGGCGTCGTCAGGCACCGGGCAGACCGGCTTGACGGCCAGAAGCACCATAAGCGACACGATAGTCGCCCGGGACCAGCTGGCAAACTCGTAGATGTTGAAATAGAACCGGTCGGGCAGGAGCATAATTTCCGGGGGCAAGGATGGCGTGCCCCGCCAGTCGAACTGGCCAAAAAGGGCAAGCCATACCCTGGTCAGCGTGTTGACACCGGCTATGCCCCCGCGCTCCAGCACGAAACGCCGCGCCCGCTGCATAAAGGGTTCCTCGGCGGATACCCCCGCCAGTTTCAGGGCAAAATAGACCTGCACGGTCACGCTGAGGTCGCCGGGGCCCCCGTAGTAGGTGCTCCAGGAGCCGTCCGCATTTTGCCTGCTCCGCACGTAGCTGACCACTTTCCGGCATCTCAGCGGGTCAACGCTGCCGGTCATAAAGTACATCAGCGGGATGAAGCCGGCGGCCACGCTCGCATCGGCCTCAAGCTCGCCTACGCAGTACCCTTCCCTGGCCTGAATGCCGAGCAGATATTCCCGGGCCCGGTCTATGGCCTTTTGCAACGCCTGTTTTTCCCCGGAGTGCGCCGTTTCTTCTGTTCGCCGCCCGCTATGCGCGTACATATCCATTTTCTCTGAACCACCTGACCGCTTTGTCAAAGGACTGCTCCACCGGCGTGCGGCTGAAGCCAAGCTCGCGGACCGCTCTGGAGCAGTCGAAGTGCCTGAACTTGCCCGCCGCCCTGACTGCCTCCAGGGGGATACGCGGCGGGCGGCGGAGAACCCTGCCCGAAACGAACTCATCCACGTAAGCGGCACCACGGGCCAGCCATAGCGGAATATCGAGGCAGGGCGCCCTGACGCCCGTTATCCGCTCCAGGATGACGAAGATATCTCTCAGAGTAAGGTTTTCATTGCCCAGTATGTATCTCTCCCCGGTGCGCCCTTTTTCCAGGGCAAGGATATGCCCCCGGGCCACGTCTTCTACATCTACCACGTTCAAGCCGGTGTTCACGCAGGCCGGCATCCGCCCGCCCAGAAAATCGAGCACCACCTGGCCGGTAGGCGTGGGCTTGACATCCCAGGGCCCTACCGGCATGGTGGGATTTACCACTACCAGCGGCAACCCCTCCCGGCACATCTCAAGAGCCAGCTTTTCGGCCAGATACTTGGACTTCTTGTAGTGCCCGGGCAAACAATCAAGGGAAGTCTCCATTTCCTCGCTACCGGGGCGGCCGTCGCAACTCCCGATGGTAGCCTCGGTGCTGGTGTAGACAATCTTCTCCACCCCTCTGTCCCGCGCCGCCAGCAGCAGGTTCTCCGTGCCTTTCACATTGGTCTCATATATTGCCGCGGGATGAGGCGACCAGAAAGTGTAGGCGGCGGCCACGTGGAAGAGCACCGCGCAGCCGTCCAGGGCTCTATAGAGGGAATCCCTGTCCCGCAGATCTCCGCAGGCCACCTCGATGTCAAGCCCCTCGATATTTCGCCGGTTGCTGTCCTCCCTGGCCAGGGCTTTCACCCGGAAGCCCTGCTTCAGGAGCTCGCGCACCAGATTGCCGCCGATAAATCCCGTCGCCCCGGTCACCAGTGCTCTCATTGCCGCCACCCCTGATGCTCCACCGGATGCTCCATCGAAGCCACCAGCCTGCCGATACACCGAGTCAGGCTCTGTCTCGCCCTGCGCGAGCTACGGTACAGGGCGGGCAGCTGCAGCATCTCCCGGGGCCGCAGAGCGAAGTAGCCGAGTGCCCGCTTCCAGAGAAAGCTCCCGTTCCCGTCCAGCAGCCGGGCAAATGGCGGCAGGCCCTGCCCGAGGGTATCGGAGACGGCGCGCACCGCCAGAAAAGGTACCCGTTTCTCGGCGGCTATGCGGCCGACCCAGTAGCTCTCCATATCGACGATACCTGCATAGTGGTTACGGTGCAGCTTTTCTTTTTCATGTCTGCTGCATACGGGTTCCGGCACGGTAACGGTGCTTCCGCAGCAATACCTTACTTTGGCGACCTCAAAAGCGCGCACCGCAGGCTCGAGCAGGCTGGCATCGGAGAAGAGCGTTTGCTCCGCCGGGCTTGCGTGTGACCTCCCGTTGCCGTTGTATAACATGGTGCAGATGATAACGTCCCCCGCCCGCAACCCCGGATGCAGCGCCCCGGCAAAACCAAAAGATATCACCGCGCCCACCGGGAAGCGCTCCAGGACAAAACGGGCCGCCGTTTCCGCCCTTTGCTTACCCGGCCCGGTCTGAACCAGCAGACAGTCCCTGTCCTGGTATACACCCCGGTAAAGCCGGCAGCCCGGCCCGTCAACGACGCCAGCAACTGTCATCTGCCTCCTTATGCCGGCTACCTCATATTCCAGCGCGCCCAGAAGCGCCACCATTTTCTTTCCCGCCGCTTCCACGGTCAAATCAGGCTCCATTTCACCGTATTCCACAGGGCTGAGGGGCTCTTCACCGTCTCCGCGATGGCGCTGGCCTCGAAGCCGCAATGTAACATGCAGTTCCGACAGCGGGGGTCATTTCCCGGGCCATACTTCTCCCACGGGGTCTCCTCCATCAGTTCACGGAAGCTGCCGCAGTGGCCGTCGGTGATGAGATAGCAGGGACGCTTCCAGCCTTTGGGATTGCGCGTGGGCGTGCTCCAGGGAACGCAGGTCAGGTGCCTTTTCCCGGCCAGAAAATCGAGATATGCGGGCGTGTTGTAGAACCGGTATCGCCTGCGCAGCTCGTAAACAGGCTGGAATGCAGCGATAGCTTCTTCGCGGGAAAGGAAAACGTTGCCATCGACCGCCTGATAGCTGAAGGCAGGCGCCACCATTATGCCACCCACCGGAACCCCGGCAAGCACGTTGAAAAGCTCTTCCACCTCCTCCAGCCTGGTGCCCTTGTAGATGGTGGTATTGACGAGCACCCGGAAACCGGCCTTGCTCGCCGCTTTCATAGCCGCCAAGGCGGTATCGAAAACACCTTTACGCCCGGCCGCCCGGTCATGGGAGTCCGCCAGGCCGTCCAGATGGAGCACAAAGCTGATGTGAGGGCCCGGGCTGAATTTGCCCAGCGAGCTTTCCAGCAACAGGCCATTGGTACACAGATGCACGAAGCGCTTGCCGGCGGTGATTCGGGAGACGATTTCCCCGATTTCCGGGTGCAGCAGTGGCTCGCCGCCCGTTATGCTGACCACGGGGGCCCCCGCCTCCTCGACCGCCCCCAGACATTCCTCCGCGGATAGTGTCCGGTCAAGGACGTCGCGGTATTCCCTGATGCGTCCGCAGCCGGCACAGGCCAGATTGCAGCGCAGAGTGGGCTCCAGCATCAACACCAGCGGGAAACGCTTCTTTCCCCGCAGTGCATTTGCGGCCAGGTACCTGGCCAAAGAAAGCGAAAGCTGACGCGAGAACCCCACCCCGCTACTCCTTCTTTCTCTTCTGCAGCGCCGGCGAGAACTTCAGTTCTTTCAGGCTGACGGCGCCGATGCCGAACATCGAGATTCTAAATCCCCGGATGACTTCTTCCAGCAAGGTCACCACCGCCCCCGCCGAAGCACCGGCCGCTTTCAACAGAGGAGCCGCTATACCCGCGGCATCCGCACCCAGGGCTATAGCCTTGGCCACATCCAGCCCGGTCCGTATTCCACCGCTGGCGATTACGGGCAGGTGCGGCGCCCCCCGCCGCGCCATTATTACCGAATCGGCCGTGGGAATTCCCCACGAGGCAAAGGCGACAGCCACGTTCCCGGTCACCCGCCGCCGCGCCCGATAGCCTTCTATCTTCGTCCAGGAGGTGCCGCCCGCTCCGGCGACATCTATGGCCGCCACGCCGATAGCGGCCAGTTTCCTGGCCACCTCCTCCGAGATTCCGCAACCGACTTCCTTGACAATGACTGGAACCGGCAAGCCGGCGCATACCCGCTCTATCCTGGCCAGCAGTCCTGAGAAATTGGTGTTGCCTTCCGGCTGCAATGCTTCCTGGACGGGGTTCAGGTGCAGCACCAGGGCATCAGCCCCTATGGTCTCCACAGCCAGGCGGCACTCCCTGAGACCATAACCGCAGTTAAGCTGCACGGCGCCCAGATTGGCGAAAAGCAGAATGTCCGGAGCGATATCGCGCACCTGGTATGTGGCCAGCGTATCCGGGTCGCCGATGAAACATCTCTGGGAACCTACTCCCATGGCAAGACCCAGAATCTGCGCCGCCTCCGCCATATTGCGATTGATACCCCGCACTTCTTCAATCCCGCCCACCATCGGAGAGATGACAAGCGGTGCGGAAAGCTCCCTGCCGAGCAGACTGGCAGACGTATCCACCTTGTCCAGGTCGACCTCGGGCAAAGCGTTATGCAGGAAATAGTAGTCTTCAAAGCCCGTGGACACCTGCTTGAAGGCGACATCGTTGTGCAAAGCAATGCGCAGGTGCTCCTCCTTGCGCTTGCCGGTAGCCTGTCCGGCGGGGCCGTCCAATAACCTGTCCGACAATTCGCCCCTCTTTATGTCAACAGTTCCTTTGCGGTATGAAGCTGACCAGGGCCTCCAGGTCGCGCTTGCGGGCCGGTACCAGCGCCAGCCGGCTCACCGCCCGCCCGGCTTCCTGGCATAGTCTCTCCGTCATCTCCTGGGCAGTCGCCCGGGCGCCGGCCTCCTCCAGGATTCTAATCACCACAGCCACGGCGCCGTCATCCAGCGTCCCTTCCTGGTAGATGCCCATCAGCTCTTCTTTGAGCCCGTTGCGCGCCGTTTCCAGCGCATAGATAACGGGCAGCGTCTTCTTCCGGCGCCAGATATCGCTTCCCGGCGCCTTCCCGGTTTCTTCTTTGTGCCCCCATATACCCAGCAGGTCGTCTCTTATCTGGAAAGCCAGCCCCAGCGGCCTGCCGATGTCGCGAAAGCTTTCGATGATGCCCTCATCGTCCGTGCCCAGCAAAGCGCCGACCTCCAGGGCACAGGCAATGAGCGCCGCCGTCTTGCCCTCGACCATCTTCAGATAATCATCCACGGTGATGTCAAAGCGGTCTTCATAGCTTATGTCAAGATACTGTCCCTCAATAAGGCGCAGATTGGCCTCGTCCAGGAGGCGCTGGATGCGCCGCTGCTTTTCCGGCACCACACCGCAGCTCTCCAGTCGCAACAGGGCGCAGTTGGCCAGAATACGCATGGCCGTCCCGGCGTTGATTCCCTGCGGCTTCCCCCACAGGCTCCACACGGTGGGACGGTGCCGCCGCTCCCGGTCGCCATCCTGGATGTCATCGTGGATGAGGGAGTAGTTGTGCAACAGCTCGATGGCCGCGGCCGCCGGCAACGCCCGCTGATATTCACCGCCGACCGCTTCACAGGCCAGCAGGCACAGAGCGGGGCGCAGTGCCTTCCCCGCCGGGCCCTGCCGGGGGTTGCCCGTTTCATCCGTCCAGCCAAAGTGGTAGCGCATCATATCATAGAGCGGGGATTGCCTCCCGGCGAGCACCCGCCTGAGCTCGGCGTCGACTTCCGTCCGGTATTTCTCCAGGACAACCGGCAGTCCGGGCATATGGCTCACTCCTGCCTCAGCAAAGTCCTCCGAAGCTCGGGAAAAGCGGCTCTCACGCTTCTCGCTATTCCTTCCGCATCCAGGTTGAACATGGTGCGGAACAACTGCTGAGGCCCGTGCTCGATGAATTTGTCCGGCAGGCCGAGGCACTCTACTTTAACGCCCTCCGGCCCGGCCTGGCTCAGCAGCTCCAGGACGGCCCCGCCGAAACCCCCGGCGAGGACGTTTTCCTCTACCGTCAAAATTCTCCCCGTGCTTGCCGCCAGCTCCATAATCAGCTCCGCATCCAGAGGCTTGGCAAAGCGGGCATTGGCCACGGCGCATCCGGTGCCCTCTTCCGCCAGCTGCTCCGCCGCGGCCAGCGCCGGATATACAGTTGAACCGATGGCCAGGATGGCAACCTGCTCCCCCCTCCTGAGCAGCTCGCCTTTGCCGATGGGAAGCGCCTGGAAACCGGCGGTGGGAACCGCGCCCCACCCGCTGCCACGGGGATAGCGCACCGCCGTCGGCCGCCCGGCATTGACCGCCGTGAAAAGCATTTGCCGGAACTCCTCTTCATCTTTGGGAGCGGCGACGACCATATTGGGAATGACACGGAGATACGAGATGTCAAAGGCCCCCTGGTGCGTCATGCCATCGTCACCGACGATGCCGGCGCGGTCAAGCGCGAAGACCACCGGAAGGTTCTGGGTACAGACGTCGTGGATAATCTGGTCATAGGCCCGCTGCAGGAAGGTGGAGTAGATGGCCACCACCGGGGTGAATCCCTGGGTAGCCAGCCCAGCCGCCAGTGTCACGGCGTGTTGCTCGCAGATACCCACATCGAAGACCCGTTCGGGAAACCGCGCCGCCACCTCGGCCAGACCGGTACCATCGAGCATGGCGGCGGTGATGGCCACCACCCTCTCGTTTTCCGCCATCAGCCGCAGCATGGTGCATCCGAACACCTTGCTGTAGGAAGGTGCGGTGCTGTTGCTGCCGACGCTGGGTGGCAGGCCGTGGAACCGGGCCGCATTGGCCTCGGCGGCGGCATAGCCGTGGCCCTTCCTAGTGAGAACGTGCACCAGGGTAGGCCCGGATTCAAAGTCCCGCGCCCTGGTCAGTGCCGCTTCCAGCTCTCTGATATTGTGTCCGTCCACCGGGCCGAGATAAGAAAAACCAAGCTGCTCCCAAAAAGCGTCGAGCAGCAGCGCGCTTTTGACCCTGCTCTTGAGGTTCTTGCTGAGCTCCCAGGCGATTTCTCCGAACGGCAGGTGGGTGACCCTTTTCCTCGCTTCCTTTTTAACGGACTCGTACCTGGGATTGAACCTTACCTGGTTGAGCAGCCTGGAAACGGCACCCACGCTGGGAGAAATGGACATGCCGTTGTCATTCAGCACCACGACTAGCTTTTTGCCCAGGTGTCCGGCGTGATTGACCGCCTCCAGGGCCATACCCGCGCCCAGCGAGCCGTCACCGATGACCGCCGCCACATGGTAGTTCGCTCCGCTCAGGTCCCGGGCCAGCGCCATGCCCAGGCACGCCGAAACGGAGGTCCCGGCATGTCCGGCACCGAAGGGGTCATGGGGGCTCTCGGTCCGCGCCGTGAAGCCTGATAGCCCCCCGTACTGGCGCAAGGTGGCGAACCTGTCCCCGCGGCCGGTCAGCAGCTTGTGGGCGTAGCACTGGTGACCCACATCCCACACTATCTTGTCTTCCGGGCTGCTGAAAACCCGGTGCAAGGCTATGGTCAGCTCAACCACACCCAGGCTTGATGCCAGGTGCCCTCCGTTGCAGGACACCGTCTGAATGAGCTGCCGGCGTATCTCCGCAGCAAGTTTCTTCAGCTTCGATAGCTTCAGTTTCTTCAGGTCGGCGGGGCAGCTTATCTCGCTAACTAGCGTCATGGTATCCCCCTTACAAAGCCGGAAAGCATAGACACTCTATGCATCGGGAGACGAGGTAATAATACCGTCTCCATGTCTTTTTGTCAACCGTGTTAACGCGCATACGGACAGACCCTGCAAAGATGCCGGAGAAAATCCAGAGGCCGGGGATGAGAGATAATTCCTCCAATTCGTCCGGATATTATTCCGCCACCGAGGGACGCTGTACACACTCGCCCTGCCACCAGGCCTCTTCCGCCGGCTCGCCGTGACCGATGCGGGCCTCCAGAATGGCCGGCCCGAGCAGGAAAAGGAGCATCAGGGAAGCGGCCACCAGGAGGCCGAGAAAGCCCAGGTTGCCCCACAGAGTATGACCGGCCGTGGTCCCGGCGAGCACGCTCAGCGTGACCAGCGCTCCCGCCTTGAGCACCCTCCGGCGCAGCCGTATGAAAACCGCGGACGCCGCTGCCAGCAGCGTGAGCACAGAGGCCATCAGCGCATCCCACTGATGAAGAGCCGCGCCACCGGAGCCGAAGAGCCCGCCCGTCTGCTCGATGTTGAACAGCCAGCTTCCCAGAACCGGCAACGGCACCAGCATCAGGGACGCCAGCACCCAATCTCTCCTGACCACCCGGAGAGTTGTCCTGACGATAACCCACAGAGAAAACAGGACGAGTGCGCCCACCAGCGCCAATACCCAGATACCGGGCAGGGCCCCACCTTTCCCCAGCAGGAAAGACGCCGTCCCCTCCAAGGCGGGGCGGGCAGCGTACCCGGCGATGAGCAGCGGCACCAGGGAATAGCCGACCCATGAGTACAGCCAGTTCGGTTTGCCGTGCCACCATCCGTACAGAGTCACCAGAACAATCGCGGCAAAGGCAGCCGGCGCCAGCACCGGCTGGCGCCAGAGATGGAACATAAACAGCGCGGCTACCATAAGGTGCGGCAATGAGGACAGAAAGGCCTCGGTGCGGCTGCCCTTGCTGTAGGCTTCGTACATCAGCCGGGCCACCACCCGCGCACGCCCGCAGGACCTGACGGCCTCTCTCGCCGCATCTGCTTCGGAAAGCCCTCTGTCCCGCAGTTCTGCCATCTTTTCCTGGAAATGCGAGTGCAACTCGCCGATGACCTGCCTTTCCGTGGCGGGGTCAAGGCGAAGGTGCGACCTGACATCCTCCAGATAAGTCCTCACTTCAGGCAGCATTGCGCAGTCCCCTCAAGACCTGGCAGGTTTTAAAACGAGTTCCACGGCCGCAGCGAAGTTCTCCCAGACGGCCAGCTTCCTGTTCAAGGTCTCTTTGCCTTTCCCGGTGATGCGATAATAGCGCCTTTCCGGCCCGTTCGGCATGGCCATCCACTCGCCCTGGAGAAGTCCGTCGTTCTCCAGCTTGCGCAGTGCCGGGTAAACGGTCCCTTCCTTGAAACGGAAGAAGCCCCCGCTCTTTTTTTCCATCTCTTTGATGAGCTGGTAGCCGTAGGTATGTCCCAGGTCATTCACCAGGCTGAGCAGCAGCCCCTCGGTGTTGCCCCGCAGCAGGTCCGGCAGGTATTCTGCATCAACGTTTTCCATAGGGTTACCTCGCCTCCCTATGCTCCACTGTAACGCTCACCGCCGCCACTTGTCAAGAGTACCCGGGCAGTTGCCGCCACCCCAGATTTATGCTAACTTATTAGCGGAGGCATGACGCAGAGGCGGATGTCGGTCCTGATACTGGGTATAGGTAATTCCATCCTCAGGGACGATGGAATCGGGCCGAGGATTATTGACGAACTTCGGGGGCAGTTTGCTGACCCCGCTATCACCTTAGAAGAGACCAACCTCGCCGGCATCAACCTGATGGAAATCCTGGCCGGCTTTGATGCCGCCATAATCATTGACGCAATCCAGGGTGATGGCAGGCCGGGGCAGGTGAGATGGCTGAAGCCGCAGGACTTTGGCCTGCCGCACGCGGCGTTCCCTTCGCAGCACGGCACCGGCATTCTGCAGGCGCTGGAACTGGGTAAAACACTGCACCAGCCGATGCCGGAGGAAGTGGACATCCTGGCCATACAGGCGGCAGACGTCACCAGCTTCCAGGAAGGGCTGAGCGCAGAGGTGGAAAAAGCGGTACCCGTGGCACTGGAGGAGGTCCGGCGCATGGTCTCTTACCGGCAAGCAGAAAGGGCAACAAGATAAATCCAGCCGTCCGCGCTACCCCACCGCAATAAAGAGGCGGCTGTTAAAACAAGCTTCTTGGAGGAGGTTGTCATGTGGAAAACCAGCGATAGCTGGGGAGCGCACGTCGAGGACGCCGTAAAGCAGATGCTCCCCCCCTGCCAGATCAAATGCCCCATCAAGGAGGACATCCAGCGCACCAACGTACTCATCTCTCTGCTTCCCGATGACCCGGACACGGCCAGGGACGGCATCATTCAGGTCGGCGATTACCTCTACGAAAAGAACCCCTTTTTCAATATCTGTGGTTACATCTGCGGCCTGTGCGAACTGGAGTGCAACTACAAGAGCAAGGGCGGCGCCATACGGCGCAGACTGCTGAAACGGTTTCTGTCCGACCACTACACGGAATACCTGGACCGGAAAGAGCCGTTCCCCCTCACCAGGGACCGGGAGAAGGTGGCCATCATCGGGGGCGGGCCGGGGGGCCTTATGTCCGCCTATGTGCTGAGCAGGAGAGGCTATCAGCCCACCGTATTTGAAGCCACCGACCGCCTTGGCGGCGCCCTCTGGCTCATACCGGAATACCGTCTGCCCGGCAACGTGCTCAGCACCACCGTGGAGAACCTGGTCAGAACTGCCGGCATAGAGGTCAGGTACGGCGCCAGGCTGGGTGAGGACGGGCTGACCCTGGAGCGGCTGAGCAACGACGGCTACAGGGCCGTGTTCATCGCCAAAGGCACCCCCTATCCGCGCGAGCTCACTTTCGCCGGCCAGAAGGTGGAAGGCCAGGACCTCTCCGGTGTGATGTACGGCCTTGACTTCCTCTACGAGGTGAGCCACGGCAACACCGAACCGGAGTACTTCAAAGACAAGAGAGTCATCGTCATCGGGGGCGGCAACGTGGCCTTTGACGCCGCCAGAACGGCGCGGCGCCTGGGCGGCACCGTCACCGTAGTCGCACTGGAGAGCGCAGATAAGAGCAGCAAGGACGGCCTGCCCGCCGATGAGGAAGAGATAAGAGGGGCCTGGGAGGAAGGCATACGGACGGTCTGCTCCCGCGGCGTGCGCCGGATTACGGGTGAAGGGGGGAAATTCAGGAAAATAGATTGCCCCAGATGCGTCAGCGTGTTCGACGAGCAGGGCAGGTTCAACCCCCAGTTTGACTGCACGGACTGCACGGACATCGAGGGGGACATACTCATCATAACCATCGGGCAGGCGCCGGACCGGGCCCTTTTGCAGAAAGAAGGGTTGCTCAACGAGCAGGGAAGGCTATCCGTGGACCCCTTCACGTTGCAGAGCCTGAACAACCCCTCGGTCTTCATTGGCGGAGATGTGCGCAGAATCGGTTTCATGGTGGAGGCTATGGAGGAGGGGGTGGAGGCCGCCGATTCTATCCACCGCCATCTCAGGGGCCTGGCCATGAGGCGGGGCAGAAAAAGGGACTACGAGGCCTTCGGACTGCCGGAGCGGGCCACCTACAAGCCCGCCACCGACGTACTCTGGGTCCCTCCCGAAAAAAGGCTGCATTTCCAGCTATTTGAGCGGGGCCTTACCCTCAAAGAGGCCATTGAAGAGGCCAGGCGGTGCGCCACCTGCGGCCCCTGCGTCTCCTGCAAGGCCTGCGTCTCCATAGGCTTTGAAAAATCGTTGTACGCGGCAGAGGTTGATGAGGAAAGATGCAGCGGCTGCGGCGCCTGTGTGTACGTCTGCAACTATGATGCCGCTCGCCTGGTGGACCGGGAAGGAAAGCCGGTCTCCGTCACTGATCCCTTCCGCTGCAAATCCTGCGGTATGTGCGTGGCCGCCTGCCCTTCCGAGGCCAGGACCATGGTGGATGACGCCACCTACGAGCGCATAGACAGTACCTGCGCATCACTATCATAAGACGGTGAGGAAGATAGAAAATGAGCGATTTCGAGCCCAAAGTAGTCTGCTTCTCCTGCAAATTCAGCTGGGAATACCTGGCGGACGAGGACGCCCTGGCCTCCCGGATAAAGAACTGGATACCCGTGCTTTGCAGCGGCAAAGTGGACGCCAAACACGTTATGCAGGCCTTCAGGCACGGCGCCGACGGCGTCCTTATTTTGGGCTGTCCGGAAGGTGACTGTCACTATCAGGACGGCAACCTGGAGGCCATAAAAAGGGCCTATCTTCTCCGGAACGTGCTCCAGTCCTGCGGGATAGAGCCGGAGAGGCTGCGCGTAACGCTGGCGCGGGACCCTGAGGGCACTACCATCCCGCAGCATATCAGCGCATTCGGAGACACTATAAGGAGCCTGGGTCCGGTGAGAACTGCCCTGCCAGCAGGATAGGGACGGGCACAGGTCATAACAAAGACCATAAGGGGGAAAGATGGCGGCAAGACCAAAGGTAGCCATTTGCTGGCTCGGAAGCTGCGGCGGGTGCGATGAGGCGGTGGTGGACCTCAACGAGGTGGTCCTGCAGGTCGCCGATGCCACCGACATCATTTTCTGGCCGGTGGCCATGGACTACAAGTACCACCACATCGAGGCCATGGCGGACGGGGAAATAGCCCTCAGTATCATCAACGGCCATGTGAGAAACTCGGAGCATGAGGAGGTGGCAAAACTGTTCCGGCGCAAGTCACAGCTGACCCTGGCCTTCGGCGCCTGCGCCTGCTTCGGCGGCACTCCCGGCATGGCCAACTTCAGGAGCAAGGAAGATATCTTCAACTGGGTCTACCGGGACGCGCCCACTGTGGTCAATCCTCAGGGTAACTTCCCCCAGCCCAGGTCTCAGGTAAACGGCAAGGAGCTGACCCTCCCCGAGTTCTACGAGCGGGTCTATGCCCTGAACCAGATAATCGATATCGACTATTATCTCCCCGGTTGCCCCCCACCCCCCGACCTCATCGCCGGGGCGGTAACCGCAGTGCTGGAGGGTAAGCTCCCACCCCGGGGCGCCACCCTGGCCCCGC
>CAZZAU010000012.1:15977-16719 GCA_964652725.1 uncultured Dehalococcoidaceae bacterium
CACAAAGCCCTTTGCGATAGCTGCGCCAGGAACATCACCAAGCCCGACAAGCTGGCCATAAAAGATATCAGGCGCATTCATCAGGTAGAGGCCAGCCCGGATACCTGTTTTCTGGCCCAGGGCATACTCTGCATGGGCATCGCCACGCGGGACGGTTGCGGGCAGAGCTGCATCAACATCAATTTGCCCTGCCGGGGATGCTTCGGCCCGGTGGAAGGCGTTGAGGACGCCGGCGCCAAGTTCATCTCGGCGCTGTCCGCCATCCTGGACGTGGAAAACGAAGAGGAGACCAGAAAGGTCGTTGACCAGCTCGACGACCTCGCCGGGTACACCTACCGGTTTTCGCTTCCGGTTTGCATGCTGAGGAACACAGCCAAGAAGAGTGAGGTGCGCTAGCAATGACCAGGAAAGTTACCATCAACCCCATCACCAGGCTTGAAGGCCACGGCAAGATAGAGCTTTTCCTCGACGATAAGGGAAACGTGGAAGATGCCTACTGGCAGGTGGTGGAGCTGAGGGGCTTCGAGCGGTTCTGCCTGGGCAGGCCGGTGGAAGAGATGCCCCGCATAACGCCCAATATCTGCGGCGTCTGCCCCACCCCTCACAACATGGCCGCCACCAAAGCCGTAGATGATGTCTACGGCGTGGAGCCCACGCCCGCCGCCAGGCTGGTCAGGCAGCTCCACTATAATGCCTTCTATGTGGAAGACCATTACATCCACTTCTTCTTCCTGGCCGCACC
>CAZZAU010000013.1:0-15925 GCA_964652725.1 uncultured Dehalococcoidaceae bacterium
TGTTTGCTAGTTCACCTTTTTTCGATGAAACCCACTCCTCGTACTGTTCAACTAATTCAGTAAGTGAATTGATACCGTCATCTCTATCTATGAGCCCTGCAAGCTGAGCCATTGGGATTTCAAGCATGCTGCCATCGCTTCTTTTCACATTAGGGGTGATACTGGGAGCTTCGAAAACGGGTAAGCACTCAGCAATTACAGTTTCTGCTCTTGCATACTCAGTTGCTGAAACCTTCCAGTCGGCTGCACAACCATGTCCTACTCCAAATGTCTCCGCATCCCGGTATAGCAAAGCTAGAGTCTGCTCTTCTGAGTCTAGCTGATTATGATGTACTTTAGGATAAGGTAGAATATGCGACTGCCCGGCCGGGGTTACAATCGTAGCCTCAATACGTGATTGAAAAAGACAGTGCTCATCCACAGACGCCCCCTTCGCTTTTCTGTTCACAAGACAGACGGTCAATAATCGGGTATTTGCACCTCCGTACGGACGGGAGAATACTTCAATTTTTAGTTCTAATCCTTCGGTATTTCGATCATCCTGACGCGTTGCGGGCACATTCCTGAAAGAGCTGGTACAGAGATCGCTCTGAGTGAACTCGGAACTCATAGTTACTGCGCTTCTTAGCCACCAATCCCGCTCTTGGTCTTGAATCCTGATGGTTTTCTTTATGTATCGACCTCCAAATGCGACTACTTTCAAGTAGGACCCAGGCCGGAACTCGCCTAGAAAACTAATTGCCATGCTGCTGGGCTTATAAGAATTGGCAAGTGATAGATCAAGGTCGTCACGCTCTTCCTCTAATAGCCCATATCCTGTCCTGTTCTTCACTTCGTCAAGAGATTTGTCTGCTCTGCTGTCGATAACAAATTCCTGCGTTTTCTGTTCTTCGGATATGGAGGAGTCTAGCCCTATAAAGCCTATTTCAGTCAGATCTTCCTCACTACTCGTGCCGCCAGGGTAAAGTACACCGATTCCATAGCGCTTAGTGGGAGAATCTCGCTGAAGGATTTCTTCCTTTGATCCTTCTTGTCTCCAAGGTTTGTAAGCCTCCTTAGGATCTTCAAATTTAATACCAATGGCGCAGTTTATCTCCATACCAGCAGGAGAAGGTCCCACTAATTCCTCTCTTAGCGAACGAAGGATAGTATCACGATTCTCAAAGTGGTTAGGCATCCTTTGTCCCCTTCATTTGATCAGTATCCGGTCCATCAAGTAATGTCCGGGTCAACTCAGCTTTTACTGTGGCACTCGCCAAGACTATTATACGCTGCAAGGCACGTGTTACAGATATGTAGAACAGTGAAATAGCCAATTGACTGTGAATAGTTTCAATATCAGTTAATATTATAGCTGGTGCTTCGAGTCCTTTAAAGGCATGTACCGAGGCATATCGTATATGCTTGGAATTAGCGCTTCCGTATGGCCTCAGCACGCCTCCCCACTTTCCTGACTCAAGCGACACAGCTAAGGAAGAGTCGTCAGACCTTTGAGAAAGAATGACAATGCTATCTTCAGAAAACCCGTCTGCTCTCAATTGCTCTAACGACTTTTCTAGTATTTCCCGAGCCTGAGACCTGTTTCTATAAAACTGAATCTCTGGATTGATTCCATCGTCAGGACGCAGAATCTTTCTATAAGGTGGAGCCAAACCTCCGAGGAGGTGAGCCAATTCCGCAACTCTTGGAGTATTCCGACAATTAACGCGCAGTGAATATATCGGGGCGGTGCCGCAACGTTGTGCTAGAATTTCCTCGGGCGAAGAAATATCTGTTCCGTAGATTGCTTGTTTTTCCATATCTCCAAACAAACGCCATCTTCCAGAAGATAAGCCGCCCTTTAAAAGTGCATCAAGGAAATCGAGGTATGGTTCGAATAAGATATCTTGCGCTTCATCAATGACTAATTCATCGAAGGCTTCAGTTTGAGTCGCTGACTCTTCTAAACGCGTGAGTGATAAATGCGGCAGCTGTTTTGTCCAGAAGTCCCGACCCGCATCTGGTGGTGGTGTCTTCACCCCAGCGACATTTAGCATGTGTTTATGCAAAGTCATAGCGATGACAGACGGTTTCCATGGAGAAGTCTGCTGTTGTAGCCACTGGCCGAGGTATCTGTTATAACAAATAAACAGCACGTATCTGCCGCCTGCAAATCCTCGTCTTGCTGCTTCAATCGCAAGTAATGTTTTACCCGTGCCTGCTGGACCCGTAAATATGACTCGATTGTTTCCTTCCATTGCGTCTAGTGCTTCCAGTTGCTCGGTCGTATACTGTTTGAGCTCTTGTTGCAAGGCTGTTTCCCTTGACAGCGGGTTTTCGAAAACCTCAAAGTCCGGACGCATGACGTCTGCAATAACCTTGCACTGCTCTGCATATGGCTCCCCGGAATTTGGATGAAACCAACTGGCAGTCTGCCGACCACTCACGAATTTCCGAGCGTGGTCGAGAGTGTTAGTAATCAACGTACCAATAGGTTCACGGCGAAACGAAGGAGAGCTTACAACTTGCCATTGATGCCATTCTTCCGACGTTATGTTGAACTCGACGTAAGGGAATATTACAGCTGACCAAAAAAGGATATGAGATAAATCTGGTCGGCGATCCACCAACCTGGACCGCAAGCTGTGCATAGCTTGAGATGCCTGCTTGAATGGACCTCTTGAGTCAGGCATAGGGTCATTCCCATAAAACCACAGGCCACCGTCACGCCGGACATGGCCGGCTCCTTTGACTTCTACACAGAGCACTCCTTTACCAGGAACGATAATAACAAAATCAGCTTCACCAGCAATACTCTGAACATGGGTTACAATGTCCAAGGAATGCAACACTATCCAATCTCGTGTCCGGGGATCATCACGCAGCCTCCGGAAGACTTCCAATTCTCCGCGACTCCTATTACCGGGATGCACTACAGGTGGTATCATCTTAGCCATTAGCTTCACCCACTTCGATTAGCCGACCTAATCGATGCACAGGCACAGGCACTGTTTCGCTATGAAAGCCTTGTACTCGCAATACTGAAAGCGTCCCAGCGGCCACTTCTGGTAGTGTAAAATCCATCCTGCCAAGGCTAGAAAGCTGACTAATGTCTGACTTGCGCACTTCTTTCAGCAGTAATTTTGCGATCCTCTGTCCCGCCCGCCGATGAGCACTATCAATCATCCCCATAGTCGACCAATAATGGTCAAATTGGTCACCTAATCCGACCAAGCGTATAACAGCCAGGAAATCACTGGAGTCTTTTGGCTTTATTGTTCTATATGACATCCAGTTGCGTACGTTTGCCTCGTTAGGACGTTTGCCTCCTAATCGCCTCAACTCTGATACGACGTAGCCCATCGATGAGGAAATGACAGCCTTTCGTAATAGTATCTTCCAGTGCTTCTGCACTTCCCTAGCCAAGGCTGCATGGTCTCCCATGAGTGTATTCGCAACTTCGGCGATGTATTCTCCTCCTCCCTGTGTCCGCACGAGGAGAAACATACCAGGCTCAATATTAAGTACCGGAATTCTCTGCATCGGTGCCCTTTCTACCTGATCAGGGTCTACAATTGTTGCCTTTGCTGATTCATCACAATCAAGTGCTACGGCGGTATCGCCTTCAAGAAGAAACAACCTAGAGTCTACATACTCCTCTTCTTCGGTACCCGAACCATAAATTCCCTCATATTCCTTGCCTATACGGTGTTTGAGAGCATCCCAGTCTATTCGTGGAAGTACTTCCGCGGGGTCTAAAACTGATACGGAGTGAGAAGCAGAGGCGCCTGTGTCTGAAAAGGCTTTGACCAAACGTTCAGTTGTTCCTGTTACATTAGACTTCTTATGCCCCGTCAAAAAAGCTGTCGCAGGTTTCCAGTTATCTACTAACCAAGCATATTTCACCAGGTGAATTTTCCGTCCCCTCGGTGCGGTAAATACATAATCTGGATACCACCTCGCCGGTCCGATCACAAACAAACAACGGAAACACTGGTCACCTTGGAGATCCCCTACACTTGTTAATCGCAGAGTGCGCAACGGACTCTCCTTCTGTATTGTATCAGCTGCCACCTTGATCAACCGTGTTTCTTTAACTAGGATCGCCCCACCCTCAATCGGCGAGACTTCACATATCTCCTTTAGCTTTGCAAGAATAGGATTATCGCTAGTCTTGGCTAATTTTGACAGCATTGCTAGTAGTTTTTCCCCAGGTTCCACAAGCTCTGGATTCACCTGTGCGCATATATCAAGAGCCCGTCCAAGTCTTGCAATTGCTTTTTCACTGAATTCGTCCCCAAGGTAATCAAAAGGGAGGGGAGCAGCGGATATCTCGAAACGATACCTTCTTAGCGTCACAATAAACGGTCTCCACAAAGGGTCACGAACCAACTCACCCAGGTGGTGTTCGAACTCTCTCAACGCCGTTGAGAATTCGAAAAACATATCATGGCGAACCATCGAGCGTTCCAAGGATAGCTCTGTTACGCACGATAACACCTCCGTTGCACCATGAATATTGAGGTACTTCATCGAAGCTCCCAATAAGAGGTTGCTTCCACTCCTAACGGCAGTGGTGCTTTATACTGAATTTCTGCCTCGTCGACACGGTTTACAAAATCCTGGTTAATAAGATTGACGGCATCGTCATAATGGGGATCAGTACGGTCTAAAATTGCTACAAAGTCAGATTTGGGCCACAAGTGTCGCAGTTTTAAGAAACCCATCGCTCCGTCAAATATAACTGTCGGTGCCTCCTTACCTTTAGCTATATTCTGCTCAATGCCAGTTGGAGTTATAATCTTGGAACGATAAGTCTCGTCATTTCTACAGAACCGTTGCATTCTGAAAACATCTTGAAGACACCCCTTTACCAAATGCCGTGGTCTTGTTATTGGACTACTCTTATTCGCCGAGTCGACTGTTTCTTGGTCAGTTTCAACCGCAAGCACAGTATCCACAGTTTCTTGCCTGAGTAAGTTAACTTGGCCGACTACTATACATTCTGTTCGTGATTCTTCTGCGATAGTTCTTAGGGCATTCAGTGAGAGAAAATAGCTTGCAAATACTTGGTTGGTGACCAGTTCCTCGCTCTTAGCTTCCTTAGGCAACTTTAGGGGCTTCGCTGAAGCTCTTTCAATAACGGCGATGCTGCCTGCAAGATTTGGAGGGAACCATCGTAGTAGTGCTCCTGCCTTGCTGTTACCTTCCTGAACCTGGACACCTATAAATGTCTTACCATCGTGGAAATTATCTTGGACTCCCATGAAAAGACCTTTGACCTTTTTCGCGTCTTCATGGATAATTACAGGTGTACCTCTCTTCACTCCTCTTAACACCTCTATGTGATTTTCTTCGGATCCAACTCTCTTTCTTTCACCTAGTCTATCAATTACTAATCCTGTGCCAATTAAGGCTGCTACATAAGCACGGGTAGGAACTGCTAGTCCAAGCACCAGCCTGCGACTAGGAGGTGAAGCATAAGCCAGAATGGCTCCTAATTCTAGATAGCCGTAGCACCATTCCGGTAATTCAACCTGCGTCTCGTCTCGAAAATAGTAAATTCCTCCACGTATATCCATATATCGAACGCCCCCAAAATCAAAAATCGAAGCCTTACTCGTTAAAATGTTGTGATGCCCAACAAAAAAGCCTCTTCTTTTCAATTATGACAATTATACACCCATGGCAGAACGCCAACAAACAGGCATTCCATGGCCTACATTGACAGCGGAAACTCGCGAGGAATAGAATCTGAGTACAATAGGTGTTGATACGATGGGAAAAGTGGAAATAACGGTTCCGGGAATAAAGAAAGCACTCAGTGGCTACTATTATCTACAAGCTCTCGCCGAGTTCATCTGGAACGGGTTTGACGCAACAGCAAGCGTCGTAGATATTACGTTTGATGCTAATGAGATTGGGTATATTACAGAGCTTGCTATTACAGATAACGGCTATGGAATACAACATGATAAGCTTACCACGAAATTTGTCCCCTTGTTTGAATCAGATAAGGTCATTGACCCAAACGCCAAAACAATTAACTCCGCGGTGCACGGTAAGAACGGCGTTGGGAGGCTCACTTTCTTTCACTTTGCGAATAGTGCTACGTGGGATACTGTCTATCAATCCGATGGTAAACGATTTAGGTATAAAATAAATACTGACGTCGACAAATTGAATACTTACACCACAACCGATTTAGAGCAGACAAACGAGCAATCAGGAACCACCGTTCATTTTGACGGAATAAAAGTAATAACGTCATACCATTTTGACAAAGAGGTCAAAGATTACCTCATGCGAGAGTTCGGCTGGTTTCTGGAATTGAATAAAGAAAGGAGATTTTCTCTCAGGATAAATGGGAAAGATTTGGACTATACGAGTTTAATGAGAGGATTCCCGGAAGAATTCACCTTTGAGCATGCTCCCACCAAGACCTCATTTGATATCAGATATATACAGTGGAACGAAAGAATTAATGAGGAATACTCCCGGTATTATTACATCGATTCGCATAATAATGAACTGTTCAAAGAAACAACCACCCTCAACAATAAAGGTGACCATTATTATCACAGCGTTTTCATTAAGAGTAGGCTATTCGACGATTTTATTATCGCCGCAGATGAAGCCTCAGATCAGGGCACTTTAGGGCATTCAAAAAGAGATGATGAATACAAATACTTGAAAACCGAAGTCGATAAATTCCTCAGAAGAAGGCGCAAACCATTCTTGAAAGCATACACAGATAAGTTAATATCTGAATTAGAAAGTGATAATGCATTCCCCAAATATAACCTAGCTAACGCTTGGGATTCTACACGAAAAACTGAGTTGGAGAATATTGTAAAAGGACTGTATCAGATTGAACCAAAAATCTTCTCCGGCCTGAATATAGAACAAAAGAAAACACTGCTAGCCCTGCTGGACCTGGTAATGGACTCAGATGAAAAAGACAGGCTGTTCGTCATCTTGCAAGAGATAGTCGACCTCGATATAACAGATAGACAGGAGCTGGCCGACCTCTTGAGAACATCAAGATTGTCAAGAATAATCGCAACAATAAAACTGATACAAGACCGTTATAAAACGATTACCGAGCTGAAGGCACTTCTATTTGATAAAAGTCTTAAAGCGAACGAAAAAGAGCACTTACAAAAGATGATAGAAAAGCATTACTGGATATTCGGTGAACGATATCACCTTGTTTCAGCGGCGGAGCCTAAGTTCGAAGCGGCACTTAGGAAATATGTGTATTTGCTGAGAGGTGAGGACGAGGAAATTACAGTGAACCATCCCAATAAATATGGGGAAATGGACATTTTTGCTGTTCGGCAAGACCTACTGAACAATACTGTCAATAATATAGTAGTTGAGCTGAAGAGCCCAAAAGTGAACCTTGGGAAGGAACAATATGACCAAGTAATGAAATACCTCGATGTTGTCCTGAAGCAGCCGGAATGCAATGCTCAAAATATGTTCTGGGAATTTTACCTAGTAGGTAATGCTTTCGATTCTAGTGGATATATAAGTCTGTTATATGAGAATGCTAAAAATCACGGGGAGCCTTTCCTAGCTTTCAAGACAGAACGATATAAAATATATATCAAGAAGTGGAGTGAGGTATTTAGCGATTTTGAAATTAGGCACAAGTTCCTTAACGACAAACTAGAAGTTGAACGGGATAGTCTGTTGAGTGAGCACCAGACCGCAGATGACATTGTGAGTAATCAGGAGCACAATACTGCCGCACAATAACGGCGGATGTCCTGTATCTACCCCAAATAGGGACGCGCCTAGAACCAACCAATGTTCAATCTCCTGCCTGAGGCAAGGAGGAGACTCAAAGCTGTGATAGCAATGGAATCAAGATGGGATGCTTCCATATTAGCTTGCCATCCAGAAATCGAGCTTGGTGCGTCTTATGACTACTGATGAGTTGTGGCTTTGAGAAAAGAGCCACAATATCGCTGAACTGTCATCTTTAAGTCGGCCATGGGAAGGTTAACGAAAACACTCTTTCTGAAAATAGACGGCGACGATTGCGAATGGTTCTACGTATCGTCCCCCTAAGTGGAACTGTGGCAACTCGCACCCTAGTATTAGAAAACAAGCGGAAACGTTATCGAAAAAGTTTTACCTTTTATCCACGATGGTGGAGCTGAGGGGATTCGAACCCCTGACCTCTTGAATGCCATTCAAGCGTTCTCCCAGCTGAACTACAGCCCCAGTCAGACTACAATTTAGCACAAAAAGCAGACTTCTTCAACTTTGGGAAGTGGCAAAGTTCCCGCCGCCTCTGCGCGCGCCCCCACCGGACTATTGACAATCAGGCTACCAGAGGGTATAGTCAAGTCCCGGAACCCCTGTTCTGCGGGGACGATGGATAAGGAGGTATAGTGTAATGGCCAAGCGCCTTGCATGGACGCTGCTTGCGGTTCTTTCTCTGCTGGTGATATCCTGCGGCGAGTCTGCGCCGGAAGCGCCACCGAAAGAGGGCCCCAAAACCTATTCCTCGCCACCCCCTATGGTCATAGACCCCGCAAAACAGTACACTGCCATTATCGAGACGGGGAAGGGTAACATGGTGGTGGAACTCTTCGCCGCAGATGTTCCGGTGACAGTCAACAACTTCGTCTTTCTGGCCAGAGACGGGTACTATGACGGCACTACCTTTCACCGGGTGATTCCCGGTTTTATGGCCCAGGGCGGCGACCCCACAGGTACCGGAGCCGGCCAGGCGGGTTATTTCTTCGAAGACGAGTTCACGGACCACGGGCATGATGCCGGCGTCATCTCTATGGCTAACGCTGGCCCTGATACCAACAGCGCCCAGTTCTTTATTACCTACACTCCGCAGCACGGTCTGGACGGGAAGCACACCGTCTTCGGGCGGTTGGTGGAGGGGATGGATGTCCTGGAAAGTTTGACGCCGAGAGACCCCAGCCAGAACCCGCAGTTCGAGGGCGACAAGATTATCCGCATCCGGATTGAAGAGGGGTAAAGTCAGGCCGGCATACCCAGCATACGGAGCAGCCCCCGCAGACCATAGTAGCCTGCATAGGCAACGGTCATGCCCTTGATGATTTTGCCCGCCAGGCAGATGAGGAAGTATTTCCTCACTCCGAAACGCAGCGCCCCGGCGGCCAGGGCCGCCGGGTAGAAAAAGGGGTTGAGCACCGCTGAGAGCAGAAACAGGACCAGCGAGCCCCTCGCTTCCATCAGCCTCATCAGCTTCTGATAGGCGCGCTGAATGCGGCCGCTCTTCCTGTTGTAAAAAGCGGCCCCTCCTCCATAGCCCGTCATATAAATAGTCAGCGCGCCCAGCATCTCGCCCAGGGCATTGGCAAGGCCCACCAGCCACGTGTGCTCCATCACCCGCCCCAGAGCGAAGACTACCGCCAGCGACGGTACCGGCACGATGATGGTGGCGCCCCCCAGAATGCTGATAAGAAACGCACCCAGATATCCGTAAGCTCCGAGTCCCCGCACCGTTTCCCAGTAGTAGATGATGGCTACTGCCATAAGCAGGGTAGTCACCACGCCGACGAAGCCCATCAAATAAGTCAGCCAGGCCGGGAACTTATGCTCTATTTTCTGTATCGCCATGCCGCTTCATTCTACACAAAGCGGTCCAGCCTGGCAACTTGCGGTGATTTGCTTACCCCTCAGTCCTCCCCTGGAACGGGTTTGTCCTTCCCGCTGCACTTTGAATGGATGTTCGAGGGGAAAAGAAAGGGGGAGGGGGCAGTATAGCAAAGTCCCCTCCCCTCTGGATTCTCCCTTTCCGGATTGTGCCGGAGGGGTTAGACGGGTTAGACGGCGGCAGCCACTCTGGAAGGAGCCCTGGCGGCGAAGGTCAGCCCCTCGTCGCCAAGGTCCACTTGGATGACAGCCCCCTCGTCGAAATCGCCGCGCAGGATGCTGGTGGACAGGGGGTTTTCCACGTAGCGCTCGATAACCCGGCGCAGCGGTCTGGCGCCGAAAGTGGGGTCGTACCCCTGTTTGGCCAGCCAGGACTTGGCTGCCGGAGTGAGCTCCAGGCCCAGCTTCCGCTCCGCCAGACGGCCCTGCAGGTCCCTGACCATCAGGTCCACAATCTGCCTCAGTTGCTCCTCGGTCAGCTCGTGGAAGACGATGATCTCGTCCAGGCGGTTGAGGAATTCGGGACGGAAGGTCTTCCTGACCTCGGTCATTACCTTATCCTTCATCGCCTCGTAGCTCTGCCTCTGGGCTTTGACGTCGTCTTTCGGCATAGTGAAGCCGAGTGCCGATTCCCGCTTTATCAGCTCCACGCCGGCGTTGCTGGTCATAATGACCACGCAGTTCTTGAAGTCCACCGTGCGCCCGTGACCGTCGGTCAGCCGCCCGTCATCCAGAAGCTGGAGCAGGCTGTTGAAGACCTCTGGATGCGCCTTCTCGATTTCGTCCAGCAGGATAACCCGGTAGGGCCGGCGCCTGACTGCCTCGGTGAGCTGACCTCCCTCCTCATAGCCCACGTACCCGGGCGGGGCACCGATGAGACGGGAGACGGTGTGCCGCTCCTGGTACTCGGACATATCAAGGCGCACCATGGCGTTTTCGTCGTCGAACAGGAACCAGGCCAGGGAGCGGGCCAGTTCCGTCTTACCCACCCCGGTGGGGCCCAGGAAGATGAAGCTGCCGATGGGCCGCCGGGGGTCTTTGAGCCCGGCGCGGCTGCGCCGGATAGCCTCGGCGACGGCGGCCACCGCTTCTTCCTGGTTGATGAGCCTTTCATGGATACGCTCTTCCATGTGGAGCAGCTTGGCCGCCTCGCCCTCCAGCATCTGGGATACGGGAATGCCGGTCCAGCTGGAGATAAGCTGCGCGATGTGCTCCGCGTTCACCTCTTCGCTGATTTTCTCCTTCTGAAGCCACCTGCTCCTGGCTTCGGTGTATTCAGCTTCCAGCTTGACGCGCTCGGCCTTGAGCCTGGCCGCATGCTCGTAGTCTTCCCGCTGCGAGGCTGCCTCCTCCTCGTTGGTCAACTGCTGCAACCGGTACTCCTGGGCCTGTAACTCCGGCGGCGCGCTCTCCGTCTCGATGCGTATCTTGCTGGCCGCCTCATCGATGAGATCGATGGCCTTGTCCGGGAGATGGCGGTCGGCAATGTACCGCTGGCTGAGCCGGGCGGCGGCCTCCAGAGCTTCGTCGCTGATTTTTATCTTGTGATGCGCCTCGTACCTGGGGCGGAGGCCTTTGAGCATTTCTATTGTGTTCTCCACGCTGGGCTCGCCCAAGAAGACCGGCTGCAGACGCCTCTCCAGCGCCTTGTCTTTTTCGATGTGCTTGCGGTACTCGTCCAGTATGGTGGCGCCGATACACTGCAGCTCGCCGTGGGCCAGGGCCGGTTTCAGCATGTTGCTGGCGTCAATGGCCCCCTCGGCGCCCCCGGCGCCCACCACGGTATGAATCTCATCGATAAACAGGATGACCTCGCCCTGCGCCTCGCGGACCTCGTCCATCACCGCTTTCAGCCTCTCCTCGAACTCGCCGCGGAACTTGCTGCCCGCTACCAGCGCGCCCATATCCAGGGCCACCACGCGCTTGTTCTTGAGCGAGTCCGGCACGTCATCGGCGGCGATTCTCTGCGCAATGCCCTCGGCAATGGCCGTTTTGCCCACGCCGGCCTCGCCCACGATTACCGGGTTGTTCTTAGTACGCCGGGTGAGCACCTGCATCACCCGCTTTATCTCCGCCTCCCGGCCGATAACAGGGTCCAGCTTGCCCTGGCGGGCGAACTCGGTCAGGTCACGGCCGTATTTGCGCAGGGAGCGGTAATGGCTTTCCGCGCGGGTATCGGTGACGCGGCGCGCGCCGCGCAGTTTTTGCAGGGCAACATATACCTTCTCCTGGTCCACGCCGAAGCGTCTCAGGATGGCGCTGGCGTCACCTCTCTGGTCACGAACAATAGCCACCAGCAAGTGTTCCGTGCTGATGTATTCATCCTGGAGGCGCTTTGCCTCCTCGTCAGCCGTTCGCAACAGCTGGGCGATACGCGGTGTAGCGTATATCTGCCCGCTCTCGAAGGTGACCCGGGGCACTCTCTCCAGGACACCTTCCACCTCCCGCCGCACCGCCTCCACGTCTATGTTGAGCTCCTTCAGGATTTCACCCACCAGGCCTCTCTCCTGCTGGAGCAGGGCCAGCAGAATGTGTTCCACGTCCCACTGACTATGCTGATACTGGCGGACCAGCTCCTGTGAAGCTGCCAGTGCCTCCTGTGCCAGTTCCGTAAATCGCTCCTGTTTCATCTCCTTACCTCCTCTGCTTCTTTAGCTCCGATTCCAGTTCCTTCATTCTGGTCTGCATCTCGTTCATGCGCTGCATAAGGCGCATGATGACTTCCACTCCGGCCAGGTTCACTCCCATATCCTCCACCAGGGCCTTGACCCGGCGCAACATCTCAATGTCCCGGTCCGAATATAATCTGATGTTTCCCTGCGACCGTCCGGGCCGAATGACCCCGATGCGCTCGTAGTAGCGCAGGGTATGCGTGTGCATACCCAGTAACCGGGCCGCCACGCTGATGACGTATCTGGGTTCATCTTCCCTTTTCCTCTCGTTCATCGCAGTCACCTTTTCTAGGCCGACCTCAGCTTGCCGAGCTCCTGGAACAGCTCCTTTTCTCTGGCGGAGAGCTTGCGGGGCAGCATCACCTTCACCGTGGCGATGATGTCTCCGCGCAAGGAGTTGCCCGGATGGGGCATACCTTGCCCGGCGAGGCGGAAGGTCTGGCCGTTTTGAGTCTCGGGCGGTATCTTCAGCGCCAGCTTGCCCCTGGGTGTGGGCACCTGGACCTCCCCACCCAGCACGGCTACGGTGAGGGGCACGGGCACTTCCACGTACAGGTCATCTTGCCGCCGCTCGAAAACGGGGTGCGGCCGCACGTTTACCACCAGATACAGGTCACCGCTGGGGCCACCTCCGTAACCGGGCTGCCCCTGGCCGGCAATGCGCACCCGCGAGCCGCTGCCGACCCCTGCGGGAATCCTCACCTCCAGCCGCTTGACGCGGGGCACACGGCCCATTCCCTGGCAGGCGGCACAGGCACCACCCCGGGCCATCCCGGTGCCCTGACAGACGGCACAGGGCTCCTCAGCCTGCAAACTCAGGGTGCGGGCGGTGCCCTGGTAGGCCTCTTCCAGGGTTATTTCCACCGGGGTTTCTATATCACTGCCTCGCATGGCCTGTGGCCGCCTGGCGTAGGTACGGCTACGCCCCCCGAACCCGAAAAGCAAATCATCGAACAGGCTGCTCAGATCCTCCCCGCCAGAGGGAAAAGCGCCGCCTCCGGCCTGGCCAAAGTCCCAGCGCACACCCTGTTTCCTGGCCTGCTCGAACTGGTCCGCGTAAGGCCACTGGTCGCCGTAACGGTCATATTTCTTGCGGTTTTCCGGGTTGGAAAGGACCTCATAGGCCGTATTGACTTCCTTGAACCTGGCCCCGGCCTCTTTGTCACCCGGGTTTACGTCGGGATGGTGTTTGCGCGCCAGCCGGCGGTATGCCTGCCGTATCTCCTGGTCACTGGCGTTCCGCTTAACTCCCAGGATATCATAGTAACTCTTGCCTGCCATTTTGTCTCACCTTCCTCACCTTTATATTATATGCCAGACTGTGAGAAATATCAATACTGCGGTGTAAGGTTAACCAAAAACATTTTGTCAGAAGACTTGACAAAACCATATTAAGTATGCTATATAATAATCAGGAAATGGGAGAGCGGTCAGCTCTGAATAATAGAAAATTTAAGGAGGTGACTGTTATGAGCATGATGCGCTGGGAATCCTTCAATGATCTGATGAGCCTCAGGCAGGCCATGGACAGGCTGTTTGAGGACAGTTTCGTAACGCCGGGCCGCTCCTTCAGAACGGTGTGGGCGGCGATGCCCGTGGATGTGTACCAGACCGAAAACGAGGTGGTGCTGAAGGCGACTTTGCCCGGAGTCAAGCCGGAAGAGGTGGACATCACCGTTACCGGAGACACCGTTACCATTCGCGGCGAAAGAAAGGCGGACGAGAAGGTGAAGCAGGAGGACTACATCTATCAGGAGCACCGCTACGGAGCCTTCAGCCGCACGGTGACGCTCCCCGGAGGGCTGGATACGGGGAAGGCGGAGGCCAATTTCGAGAACGGCGTTTTGACCCTGACCATTCCCAAGTCCGAAGAGGTCAAACCGAAACAGATTAAGGTGAAGGCCAGGGGTGCCATCGAAGGCAAGAAGTAAGCGAACAGTTACGACCCGTCTTAGCCGAAGGCCGCTCTCCCATCCGGCCTTTCTTTTTGCAGCAGCGCCGCCCGGGCAACGATGTCCAGTAACTTGTTCAGGATGCGGGCGGTAGCGCCCCAGATGGTCCTGCCATCGTAGTCATAGTAGTAGACCGTGGCCGTCCGGCCAGCATGCCTGGCTTTCCGCGTATAGCCCCTGTCCGCAAGCCCGCGCAGGGGGACCTCGATGAGTTCCTCCGTTTCCAGGCCATCTACCTTGAGCCGGCTCGGCCAGGGAATGCAGGCCAGAAAAGGAGTGATGACGTAGCGGGTCTTCACGCTGACTTCATCGTCCAGCTCTCCCAGTACCTCCACTCCGTCCGGCGAGAGCCCTATCTCCTCAGCTGCTTCCCTCAGCGCAGTGTCCAGCAGGGTACGGTCCCGGGCCTCGCAGACACCGCCGGGGAATGATATCTCCCCTTTATGGTTTCCCACCCACTGCGTGCGCTTGATGAAGAGGATGTGGTACTCGCCCCCCTTTTCGTACAGCGGCACCAGGACGGCCGCCGGCTTCAGAGATGGGTCCAGGATGCGCTGCTTCTTCCTGCGGGATAGTATGCTTCTCAGTTCTTCCTTCACGGCTCTATCTCTAATATTATCCCATCGCAGGACAAACCGCCATTCGTCGGGCTATAATACTCTAGACGTGCCCGGCTGCGATTTATAATAAGTAGAGGCTTGCTGAGTAATCTCCACCATGACCGCTGGGGGAAGTAGATGGTTCCGTCTTTGCGCGGAGGACGCCGGCGCCCGCCTGGGCGAACTTAAGACACCTCACGCCGGGGTGCCCACGCCCGCCTTTCTGCCGGTGGGAAGCCAGGGCACGGTCAAAACGCTGACTCCGCAGGAGCTCGGCGACATCGGGGTAAAGATGGTGCTGGCCAATACCTATCATCTTTACCTGAGGCCAGGCATCGAGGTGGTAGCGGCGCTGGGGGGTCTGCACCGGTTCATGGCCTGGGATGGCGCCATCCTGACCGACAGCGGCGGTTATCAGGTGTTCAGCCTCTCCCCGCTTTGCCGGCTGAGCGATGAAGGCATCGTCTTCCGCTCTCACCTGGACGGCAGTGAGCATTTCCTGACTCCTGAGCTGGCGGTGCGGTACCAGGAAGCGCTGGGCGCCGATGTCATCATGGTGCTAGATGAGTGCACGGCCTACGGTGACGCCCGGCAGAAGGTGCAGCGGGCCATGGCCAGGACGCACCGCTGGGCGGAACGGTGCCGGGAAGCGCACAAGAGACCTGGCCAGGCGCTTTACGCCATCGTCCAGGGCGGTTTCTTCCCCGAGCTGAGGCGCCAATCGGCGGCATATCTGGCCTCGCTGGACTTTGCCGGCTATGCCATCGGCGGGCTGAGCGTGGGCGAGCCAAAAAGCCTGACCCTGGAGATGCTGGAGGAAGTGGTGCCGCTGCTGCCCGGGGACAGGCCCAGGTACCTGATGGGCGTGGGCTCGCCCGAAGACATCGTGGAGGGGGTGGCCAGGGGTATCGATATATTCGACAGCGCGCTGCCCACCCGGCTCGGCCGCAACGGGGCGCTGTTCACCTGGGAGGGGCGGCGCAACATCAGGAACGCCGCCTTCCGCCGCCTGGACCGGCCGCTGGATACCGGTTGCGGCTGCTACACCTGCCGCACCTTCTCCGCCGCCTAC
>CAZZAU010000014.1:0-15700 GCA_964652725.1 uncultured Dehalococcoidaceae bacterium
ACGGGGTAAGAGCCGCGAGCGATGACATCGTCAAAGCTGCGGGCCTGGAGAACGTCAGCCACTGTCAGTTTGTATGCGCCCAGAATCCTCCTGCTGGCTCTTACGCCTGTGTTTACCCCGCTCTGGACAACGTACGCATTTTCAAAACCGGGAACATATCGCTGCAAAAAGCTGGCAATCTGGTGCACCTGCTGGCGCCCTTTCCATTCTGCATAGGTAAGGTCCCAAATGTCTGTGCCCAGCACCCGCGTTACGCGGGTGCTGTTTATGCTTACCTCACTTTCACGAGTCGTTCCGAAAAACAGGATATCTTCACGGGGGAGATCAAGCTCCCCGCTGGCTGCGGCTTCCCTGACAAGGTCCCACAGCCCGTGTACTCCGTACCACTGGTCGGGGTGCTCGGCCACATATTTTCGGAAGACTGACCGCTCGAACTCTGCCATACGAAACATCAGCGTCATCGGATTGGACACCCCGTCTTCCGCGCGTCCAACCTCATAGTGTGCCCCGGCTAGCGCGGCAATATCACCATCCCCCGTACAATCGACCGTAGCCCGGGCCTTTATTACGACAGGCCCGGACTTAGTCTCAAAGACAACCCCCTTGACCTCACCGCCGCCAACTACTTCGCCAGCCAAAGCATGCAGCAAGAACTTTACCCCGGCCTCATCCAGCAACTCGAAGGCAACCAGCTTGAAGCCCTCAGGGTCGAAGGGCACCACATAGCCCGTTTCCAGTGATGGAGGAATAGCCCCGCCTCTTTCAACCAGGCGGTTGACCAGTTTCGCCAGCGCACCGGCAATTACCGGCCTGCCGGGGCCATGATCTGTAGGGAAAAGGGTGGCAGCTCCGGCCTTTTGCGCCACCGGTTGCTGAGTATGATAGGACATCATTGGCATTACAAGCGCAGCGGTAGCGTTTCCCCCGAGGAAGCCGTATCGTTCCGTGAGAATTACCCCCGCACCAGCTTCCGCAGCCCCGATTGCTGCGCCAAGTCCCGCGGGACCGCCGCCGACCACCAGCACATCGGTCTCGGCAATTACCCTGGCCTGACGTGGCGGCAGGGTGATGGTTAAGGTATCAGAGAGGTGAGGATGTGTAAGCGGCGGCACAGATTGGCTCCTTTACGAACGCTGCGAGCTGCTTTCGGGAGTTATAACTGCGGCCTTCTCTCCGGCAGTCCGTTTCGTCAGCAGCCTCACTGCGAACTTGTTGGTCTTAAGGGCTTCCCGCTTCATCACTGGAAGGGCCGCCCTGATTCTCTCCTTCAAAGTGGTGCGCCTGTCCCACGAGCGGTCAATGTGGGCGATAAGTCGTCCCGCGTTGACCAATTTAATGGGCGGCATCTCCATCTGCAGCGCATCCAGCAGTCCGCCTACTTTGACAGAGTAAGGCAAAGCGACAAATGGCACCTTCTGCAGAGCAGCAAACAGCAAAAAGTGAAGACGCATACCGACGGCAAAATCGCAGTGTTTTATCAATGAAAGCAGTTGTCCGGCTGAATATTCACCTTTAAGTACGTGAACCCGCTGCGGGTGTAACATCCGTGCTACGACGGCGTGTGACTGCTGGACATCAAGCATGCGCTGCTCCATGGGGAAAAAGGCTATATCGGCATCAAAACGGTCAACCATAAAGTCGGCGGCATTGGCCAGAAGCTCGTGGTAAAACTTCTCGTCTATATCAGGAGCAGCAATGCCGGCTTCGCGGACAGACATACCTATCATACGGTGTTTCCCTGCCATATGTTCCACCTCAAGCGCCCCCTCAGGGAGCGGTTCCGGTTTGAGGAGCAGGGCAGGGTCGGCAGTAATAATGATATCACGGTGGACTCCTATATCCTCCAGCAGTTTTCGGTCGCTGCGCTCGCGCACGGTTACTACGTCCATCCGGCCTAAAACATCACATACCAGTTTCTGCGCCGTGGGGTCATCCAGCGGCCCGGCCCCAACGGCGTAAGTCATTGTTGGTATGCCTTTTTGCTGAGCAATCTGCACTTCTCTTAGATAGATTTTGGCTTCAGCATCATACAGGATGCCGCCCCCGCCCAGGATGAACAGGTCAAGTTTCTCAATCTCCCGGTTCACCTCCGCACGCGTCAGGTTACGCGCCGTGACTGACCTCTCCACGTCGTGGCGGTGGAGTGTATCCTTCTCATCACGAGAGAAGACGGTGACCTGCACGGGTAATGAAGCACGCAACCGGGCAATAATGCCCTGCAGAATGGCCTCATCCCCGATGTTCAGCCCCCCGTAGGAACCGGATATGCCTACTTTAAAGGGTTTTTTCTTATCGTCCTCTTTATTCACTACCAGACAATGTAACACTTAATAGCCGCCTTAAACAAGTCGGAGTGGCTCCTGCGGCAGCATCGGGCTGTAATAGGTCTGGCGCCACGGGGTAGGAACCCAAATGTCGGCAGCATCAATTCATACCACGAAGCAAACATGCGGCTGCCGGCGGTGGTGAAAATAATCTCCGCCGGGGTTACCCCCGATAACCCGGGCACCGCCCGGAACGTCCGCTGCCACCTCTGCGCTCGGCGGTACCACAGTCAAGCTATACTGTTAATTAACTTTAAGACGGGCTTTGAAGCTTTCCCCGTCAGCAGGGAGAACGTTAGACTTTGCCCAGGATAAGATTGCCATACCGGCCGACTTTAGCCTGATAACCGGGATGGATTACGGTTGTCGCATCCTTATCCTCTACAATGGCTGGCCCTGACAATGTATTTTCCCAGGCGAGCTCGTATCTATCGTAAATGGGACAGCGGACAAAGCCTCCCGCCTCCGCAAAATAAACGTTTCTCTCGGTACGCACGGCTTGTTCGGCACTGGCGCTTCCCCTTTTTACTTCTTTCAAGCTGGGACTGCGAATAAGACCAATCGCGGATAGTCTCAAATTGGCCACCTCGACCGGCTCTTCGGGAGCACAATGTCCGTACGCCCTGTCATGCTCTCGATGGAAAAGCGCTGCTATCTCGCCAAGGCTGCCCGCACTTAGTTCCCGGTCCGTGACCGGGATTGTAAGCTCGTAGGATTGGCCGGCATATCTCATATCCATATGCCTCGTAATCAGGATTTCGCCGTCCGTCATCCCTTCGTGGTACAGCATGTCTCGCCCCCTGGCTTCGAAGCTCTGATAGATTCTGTTTACTCTGTCCAGGTCTATTTTATCAAGGCCGCAGATATAGGTGACCACATAGTCATGTCTCAAATCGGTCATTAGCAGCCCCATGGCTGATGTTATGCCCGGGTTGAGCGGAATTACCACGTGAGGGACCTTGAGCTCGGCGATAATGCCGTTGACGTGCATGGGACCGGCCCCACCGAATGCGATTAGAGTGAAATCACGGGGGTCATAACCTCTCTCTACCGATACTATTCTCAGTGCCCGGACCATATTGGCATTGGCTATCTCGATGATGCCCGCCGCCGTTTCCACTACATCCTTGCCCAGGGCTCTGGCACAATGCTCTTCGATTGCTTTTTCCGCTGCCGGGGGGTCCAATTTCATCTCTCCACCCAGAAAATGGTCTGCGTCTATTCTGCCCAGAACGACATTCGCGTCTGTCACGGTCGGCAGTGTCCCGCTGCTGGAATAGCATGCCGGCCCCGGATCCGATCCGGCGCTCTCCGGGCCGACCCTCAGAATCCCGCCGCTATCTATCCAGGCTATGCTTCCCCCACCGGCACCGATTTCTACAAGGTCGATAACCGGTGTCTTCAAAGGGTAACCGGAGCCTGCGCCCCCCCGCGCATCCGGGCTGACAGCCGTACTTCCGACTTCATAGTTTACTGCGAGCTTCGGCCTGCCGCCCTCTATCAGCCCGGCTTTGGCGGTTGTGCCTCCCATGTCAAAAGATATTATGTTGGGGTAGCCGAGTAATTTCCCCATTGCGGAGGCTGCAATAACTCCGGCTGCCGGCCCCGATTCAACCATGGTAGCCGGTTTATCTTGCGCCATGGCGCTTGTCATTAACCCGCCCCCTGACTGCATGACATACAACCCGGAGGTGAATCCTTTCCTGGCGATATCATGCTGAAGCTTGTCCATATATCGGGCAACCAGAGGCATGAGGACAGCGTTAATTACTGTGGTGCTAGCTCTTAAGTATTCCCGGTACTCGGGATTGATATCGGAAGACAAAGTCAGATACACTTCTGGAAATATCTCCTTTACTATCTGCCCTGTTTCTCTTTCGTGCACTGCATTGGTATAGCTATGCAGAAAACAAACCGCTATCGCTTCTACATTCTCTCCCTTGACCCGCCGTACAACCTCTCTCACTTCTTCCCTGTTCAAGGGCACGAGCACTTCACCTTCGGCCGTTATCCTCTCGGAAATCTCAAAGCATAGCTGCCTGGGTATCAGCGGCAACGGCTTATTGAAGAAAAGGTCATAAAGCGAAGGCCGTATCTGTTTTTGGATTTCAAGGATATCTCTGAACCCTCTGGTGATTATCAGCGCGCTTTTTGCAACCTTGTTTTCAATAATTGCGTTGGTGGCCACGGTTGTGGCGTGGATAATTTGCCCTATTTCCTCCGGTCTTATTCCGGCTTCCGAGACTATTCTCTGGATGGCGTGTAGAAAACCAGAGGAGAGGTCCTTAGGAGTTGTAGACACTTTGACCGTGCGCAACTCACCTGTGCCAATATTCACCAGGGCTGCATCCGTAAATGTTCCCCCTATATCAACACCAAGCCTGTACTGGTTCATCTTTCAGGGCTCCTGCGCGAAGCACCTTTTCTCAAAGCATCGGTCTTCTCCCGGTCAACCTGCCAGGTTTCCGGGTTTATGGCCACTCCATATATTTGCCGGGCTTTTTCAAGGGATATCTTACCCTCTCTTGCGTCAGCCAATACGGCTGCGGGGTCCCGTTCGAAGGGGTCTCCATAACCGCCTCCGCCGGGAGTCTGAATACTGACAATGTCCGCGGGGCTGGTATAGAAGGTAGACTTTGAGCCCACGTTCCTGCAATTCTCACCGTCCGGATTCATCAGATACCTGGCTACTCTTCCGTCCAGGCCTCCGTAAATACCCCGGGCAGGGAACCTGGCGGTATCCGCCAGTATGGTAACATTGGCTTCGTGGCCCCGGAATCGGTAATCTCTTCTTATGCCCAGTCCGCCGCGGAACTTGCCCGCACCGTCAGAGTCGGGTATAAGTTCATTTCTTTCTATAAGCACCGGATAGCCTATCTCAAGTTCCTCCACAGGCGAGTTTTCCGCGTTCTGTAAAGCTGGCTGGACCGCGTCTACTCCATCCTTGCCTGGTCTTGCCCCGAATCCTCCTCCAATGGTCTCAAGAAACACGTAGTATTCGTTCTTCCTCGGGTCAATGCCGCCGAAGGCAATATGGAGGATGGACTTCTTGCTCTCGGCCAGAACCCGGTCCGGCATAGCCTTTGAGAATGCCCTGAGCACGGCTTCGGCGGTCTTCTGCCCCACTTCCCACCCGCCCACTACCGCGTTTGGATAAGTGCAGTTGACCACCGTGCCACGGGGTGCGGTAAGCTTCACCATTCGGTAAAATCCGTCATTGGTTGGCAGATCCGGCGGCAGCAGCGCCCTGACTGGAAACGCCACCGCCGAGTAAGTCATCGCGTATGTGGAGTTCATAGGACTCTTGCGCTCTTCATCAGACCCGGTTAAATCGATGTCGATCTGCCCGTTCCGAATGATGACCTTTGATTTGATATATATGGGCCTGTCTGTAACGCCGTCATCGTCAACGCAAGCATCGCCTTCAAACTCCCCTTCCGGGAACTTTTCAAACTCATGGCGCACTCTGCGCTCTGTATACCCATAAAGTTGCTCGATGACCGCATGGACCAGGGCCGGCCCAAACCTTTCCAGTAACTCTGTCATTCTTCTCGTGCCAAGCTTATTGGCAGCTACCTGTGCCCGAAGGTCGCCGGCGGACTCCTTCTTGCCGCGCACGTTTGCGGTAAACCATTTCAGCATATCCTTGTCTATCTCGCCTCTTTTGATAAATTTGACGCCGGGCACGATAAGTCCTTCCTGGAATATATCTGTCGTAACGGCAATGCTCCCGGGCGCCTTTCCCCCGACGTCCACATGATGGGCGGCATTTGCCACATAGCCGAAGGTTCTACCGCCGTAATACACCGGCGATATCAGACACACATCATTTAGGTGGACCATGTTTCGATGAGCGTCATTGACGAGTATCCCATCTCCTGGCTCGAGGTTCTCCGCACCGTACTCTTTCAATATCGCGGGAACCGAGAATACCAGAGCACCCAGATGCGAGGGATGCGCGGAGGATTGGTCGATCATTCTGCCTTCGGCATCGAAAAGGGTACATGAGTAGTCCTTACGGGTTTTGACGTTAGTGGAATAGGCGGAACGCTGTAACGCAGCACCCATCTCTTCAACGAAGGCGTGCATAAGATTACGGATAACTTCAAATCTGATGGGGTCAAGCTCGGCGCCGGTCGACGTTGAATAATCGTTGTCCATTGCTTGCTCTTAGTCTGTTGCTTCATTCTACGCCAACAGTACGGGCAAAGCAAGGGAACGAGGGAAGTCCACTCGTTTACCTCAGGCACCACAGGTTTCAGCAGACTGAGGGAACTATCGACAAACCTGACAACCGGTTATAAGATATGGAAAACCAAATATGAAATTGACGTACCAAATAAGGGAAAACACGATGCAAACCCCTTATAACAATTCAATAGATAGATTAATCTCGCTGTTAAAAGTTTTTACTCCTTCAAAACCAGAGTTGAAAGCAACTGAATTGCACGCGAAAACCAAAATACCCAGAACTACTGCGTACAGGATATTAAGAAGTTTAACCGCTGAAGGGTGGCTGGAGAAAAAAGAACTTACCGGTAATTATTCAATTGGCCCGGGGCTGTATGCTCTGGGTATTCTCTATTTGAGCTCCACGGATCTGGTTCGTGCTGCAAGCGACGTAACCAAAGCGGTAAACGAACTCACTCACGAAGCTGTCAGTGTCAACGTGCTGAGTAAGCGAAACAGCATTATCATCTTGAGAGAGGAATCGAGACATTCTATTAGATGGGCAATTCATGCAGGGGCAGTCTTACCGGCTCATGCTACCGCTACTGGGAAGGCACTGCTTGCCGATTTGCCCGAACTAGAATTGGAAGCTTTATATCCAGACGAAGAACTGGAGGTATTTACCGCCCAGACTATACCCACAAGGACGGCACTGAAGTCCAACCTTGCCGAAATCAGAAACTCAGGCATCGCGATTCACAGTGAAGAATCGGCTGAAGGTGTTTTCAGTGTGGCCTCTGTAATTCGAAACAACGGCGGACGTGCGGTCGGAGCTTTTAGCATTGCTGTTCCCATTTTCAGGATAACGGATGAAAAGCGTGCTCTACTGTCCCGGGTCGCTCGTATTTCGTCTCTCCTGATCAGCCTTCGGCTTGGTTACAATAATGAAAAAGTACCCATCCGCAGCATCAAGGAATTGCGTTCCTGGTGGAAACTGCAAGCAGAAAGCGTACAAGGGGGGCAATTTTCGGTCGAACCCCAGCCAGAGAAAGGGGGTGGTGCAATTCAACGGTAGTTTCCGTATACGGATTGAAAAATTTACAGGAGGATAATGGGACGTGAAACGAATTTTAGCCGTATTTCTTATGGTGTTATTAGCCAGTGCACTCACATTAGCCTGTGCCGCACCTGAACCAGGTCCTTCCCCCTCCCCCTCACCATCGCCCTCTCCGTCCCAACCGGCAGAGGTGATAAGATGGGCAGCCCAATGCCAGACACAGTCCGGTGATACTCAGAATATGGCCCAGCACCGGCTGGTGGACAATATCAACGCAATGGCGGCAGGCCGGTTGGTTATCGACCTGCAGGACGGCGGCGCCATCGTACCGACGGGCAAGGAAATCGACGGTATTATCGATGGTTCGCTCGATGCCGCACTAACGCCCTATGGCTTCACCCAGCACATATTTCCAACGGCCGAACTATTCGCCGACATAGTCGGAGGTCTCACACCCTCTCAGTTTATGTACTGGTACACTGAGGGAGTAGGAGAAGGCCACGACCTGGCCGCGGAAATGTATGAAGGCGTAGGCCAGGGGATCAAGTTCATTCATACGTCTGTGGTGCTCACTTCTGAGCTGTGGGCCCATTCCAGCGTTCCGCTGGAATCGCTCGAAGATATCAAGGGACTTAAGTTCCGGGCCGCAGGCGCTGGCGGCGAAATTCTGGCTAGAATGGGAGCTGCCTCCACGTTTGTCCCGGGCGCTGAAATCTATGAGTCAATTCAGCGGGGCGTTATTGACGCTTTCGAATATGACTCAGCGACGCCCAACTGGAATATGGGCTTCCAGGAGGTGGCTCAGTACGTCTATGTTAGCCCTACCCGCGCTCCTTCGGCCGTGGGAGGGATGTTCACCACTCAGGAAAACTGGGCCGAGCTCCCGGATGACCTCAAGGTGATCCTGATAGAGGCCAACCGTGCTTCGATGCCATGGTACCTGACCTACCTTATCAAGAGCGACGGGGAGCACCTGGACAAATTCAAAGACTATGGCTGTACGGTTGCACCAATCCCGCAAGAAATTAATGACGAACTGGTGAAAACCGCCACAGCATACTTCCAGGAAAGAGCCGCAGCAGACGAGTTCTACGGTAGAGTACTCAATTCCATGTACGCCTGGAAGGCGACTTGCCAGGAACAGGGCATATACTAAGTTGAATGGTGGAGCCTACCCGAGAAGGGTAGGCTCCACCCAAATACGATGGGACGTAAACCCGAATGAAAAAGTTACTCGGTGCTATTGACTCGGTCAGTCACTATACAGGCGCTTTCATGCGCTGGTTCATTGTGGCCCTCATTCTTATACTCACCTTTGAGGTAACCGGGCGCTACGTGTTTAATCACCCCACTCAATGGGCGCACCAGACCAGCCTTATGATGAGCGGTGCCATAGTTGCATTAGGCTGGGCATATGTACACCGCCACAATGCCCATGTCAGAGTGGACATCCTGTATAGCCATCTCACGCCCAGGGGGCGAGCAATTATCGACATAGTCATGGATGTTATCATATTCTTCCCGTTGATAGCTGCTCTGGTTTATACAGCCTGGAATAAGATGTGGTATTCATGGGAAATGAATGAAATCATGACGGAAACATACTGGTATCCTCCGGTAGGGCCAAACCGTACCGCGATATTCCTCGGGATTGCTCTTTTGGGGGTTCAGGGAGTCTCCAATTTCATTAAAAGTATTTATCATTTGAGCGGTAAATCCTATGATTGATATCAGTCCGGAACTTATCACTATTATCATGTTCGGCGGTGTTCTGCTCGGCGTATTCATAGGCTATCCCCTTGCTTTCCCCATAGGGGGGATTGCGCTCATTGTGGGTTTTCTCGTCTTTGGCGACGGAGTTCTTCCCATTTTGTATTCCCGCCTTTTTTCGTTGATTCATAACTATATCCTGGTGGCGGTGCCATTGTTCATTTTCATGGGCATTATGCTGGAACATTCAGGCATCGCCGAAAGGATGTTCCAGGTGCTATATCTCTGGTTGAGCGGGCTGAAAGGTGGGCTGGCCATTATCACCGTGCTCATAGGTACAATCCTGGCAGCGACGGTAGGCATCATAGGTGCTTCCATAAGTATGTTGGCCCTGGTAGCTCTTCCGGCCATGCTGAAGAGGGGATACGACAAAAGCATTGCCAGTGGCGCCTGCGTGGCCGGAGGCTGTTTGGGCATTCTCATCCCGCCCAGCATCATGCTCGTTATCTATGGCCCGATGGCGCAGGTATCCGTAGGCAAACTATTTATGGCTGCATTCTTTCCGGGTTTCCTGTTGTCCGCGCTATACTGCACATACATAGGGATTCGCTGCGCGGCGCAACCGAGGCTGGCTCCCCCCATTTCACCGGAGGAGAGGGCCGTCCCCTGGAGCAAGAAGATCACGATGTTGCTCGCCACGCTGCTGCCGCCTGCCGTACTTATTCTTTCTGTACTGGGGGTCATTTTCCTGGGGATTGCCCCGCCAACAGAAGCCGCGGCAGTGGGTGCTTTCGTGGCCACCATCCTTGCGATAGTGTACAGGCGGTTCAATCTGAGGACCCTGCAAGATGCTACCATGGGAACCCTAAGGCTCACCAGCATGATATTGCTCATAGGAGGATTGTCCTTCGCGTTCGTAGGTGTTTTCCTGCGCGCCGGTGCGGGCGGTGTGGTGGAAAACGTTATTCTGTCAATGCCCGGGGGACGTTGGGGCTCTTTCGCCGTAATCATGTTTATCATCTTTATTCTGGGCTTCTTCATCGACTGGATTGGAATTCTCTTCATTATAGTCCCCATTGTGTCACCACTCGCAGTACTTTTGGAGTTCGAACCGCTCTGGTTCGGTATGATGATTATCATAAACCTGCAGATGGCCTTCATGACTCCGCCACTGGCCCAGGGAATCTTCTTCCTGCGAGGAGCGGCAGACCCGTCTCTGGGAGTATCCATGGGGGATATTATTAGAGGAGTCTTTCCTTATGTGGGTCTTGTCATAATAGCCCTTGGTCTCTGTACCGCTTTCCCGCAGATTATTCTGTGGCTTCCAAATATGATGATAAGATAATTCTTGTGGGGAAAGGCCGCCCGTAATCAACTAAGGATGACAGGAGATGCAACTCTTACACAAGGATCAGTGTGTTCAGGAGTATAGTGCTTTCAGTCCACCTGCACTGACCGTGGATGAGGGGGAGGTCTTTCAACTGGAAACGGCTAGCATACTCACGCACCCTGAGGACTTTCCGGACAGGACAACAGTGCCCGTAACAGGGCCCGTCTATGTGAGAGGCGCTTTCCCGGGTTCCACTTTGAGCGTTGAAATCATAAAAATAGAGCTCACCGCCGGACGAGGAGCGATAGCATCCAAGCCAGGAAAAGGAGCGTGGGGGGAGAAAATCGTAGAGCCGTATCTTAAAGTAGTAGACTATGATGCCCGGTGTGTCCGTTTCAATGACTTTATCAGGGTGCCTCTCAGACCCATGGTAGGGAAGGTGGGAGTCGCTCCTCCTGGGGAGCCGATTAATAGCCATTCACCAGGGCCACACGGTGGCAACATGGATATTACAGATATATGTACAGGTTCCACCGTCTACCTGCCGGTTTTTGTGGATGGGGCACTGCTTGCCTGCGGAGATGTTCATGCTGCGATGGGAGACGGGGAAAGCGAATTCTCTGCCGTGGAAACCGAGTCCTTGCTGTCACTTCGCTGCCATATCATCAAGGATACTCCGCTAAGAAACCCCAGAGTGATAACCGAAGAAGCAATCATGACGGTAGGACATGGAAAGTCTTTAGAGGAAGCCTGTCGAATGGCATTAGATAATATGGTAGAACTAATAAGAAGCAATTTGAGGCTGACGTTTGTGGACGCTGCAATGCTAATTAGCATTGCAGCAGACGTGAAAATCAATCAAATAGTGAATTCCCTGGTCGGAGTCAGGGTTTCTTTACCTGTTTCATTGTGCATGGATGTGGGGCGGACCCCACCCGGTTCAACTTAGCGAATCCCTCTCGTCAGCGTGCCGTTCCCGTGGGAGAGGGAAAAGAAGATAAGATAAGGCAACCGTTGCCTGCCCCGATGCTGAGAATCCAGTGGTATTTGAGCTACGGTGTTTTTAAAAACGCAGCATCTTTGTTTCCGGTAGAATGTGACTCTCTCCGTCTCCATTAAATCAGAAACGCTAGCCATTAAGGCAAGTGTTTCTATATTAGGCGAAACCAAACCAACTTTAACTCCGGGTTTAAGAAGTGGTATCCTTTGGGGGACTGCCCAAATCGCTTTTATGCACAGCAGAAGGGTATAAGAATGAGCAGACAGTTGGTTGTTAGTTCTCCATCAGGTAAACTTCGGCTGGATTCCCAAGGTTCAGCAATTGGTGCCGTCAGAATGAATCCACAACTGGCCTATTCGGACATTCCCTTGTTGATCAAAGAGGTCATTGACAGAGATAGTGAGGCGGCATGGGACAGGGTTCGGACAAAGATAGATTACATATATTCTTGTTTGACCTGTGCCCTGGGTATGCTAGATGAAGAAACCGCATTTTCTCGAGCTGTAATCGCAAGAGTGGAAAAGGGCCAGAATCTGCTGATTAAACCAAATCTTGTGTTCCCAGCCTATATTGACCACATTACACATGGCCCGGGAAACGTAGGGGCTTGCACTCCCTGGCCATTCGTTGCCGCGTTGATGCGATGGTTCCACGATAAGCTTGATGTGACGTACCACCATATGTCACTCGGAGAGGCGGGTAGCAGCGTGACTCCTGTGGCGGGCGCTTATACACTGGCTCAAGCCGGAAAACAGGTTGTTACCCCCGAAGCGGTAATCGAAGGGAGATGGGGAACTGGCTACGGAGGGTGGGGGTTCTATTTTGTGAGAAGATACCTCGCGGATACCCATCCCCCAGACCACAGAGATGACCCGATGAATGGGTATGACGAAAGTGTCAGGGGCATTTGCCTACCATCTGGTAGAGCGAGAGAGAAACTCATGGTGTACGATTTGAACCGGATTGCGGACGATGGTTCAAACGGGCGTGAGGTGCCAGTACCTCACGGCATCAACTTCAAATCGGTTACCCTTCATAAGGCGGTCATCGGCGGTGACCCCGATAACCCTGAGGACGCGAAGGACTGGCCTGGATGTGTGCTGATAAACGCAGCCAGACTCAAGATTCACAACCTGGACCTGCTTACCAGCGCCACGAAGAATATCGGCGTCGGTCTTTATCCTATGGAGGCGAAAGCCGATGGCCATCAGGGTGGAATCCGGTGGAAGTACGCCGGCCCTAACAAGCCGGTTCCCGGTGTGAAATCTGGTATCCCGCATACTGTGTGGATTCCAGAAATAGATGAGGATACAGGTATGCCCCGGCAGGGCAAAGATGGAGAGGTGCTGCTTGAAAAGACGGGAGGCCTCTCAGCCACAATAGCAGATGCCGTTGCAGCCGTAAAAGGCCAGGACATCTTGATGTTCCATGTGGTTGACGCCATTGAGCCCACGAACCGTTTTCATACCGGGCCCGGGGTTACTCCGATACCTGAAGGTTATGCCTTTGCTGCCAGGGACCCCGTAGCGTTAGACCTGCTATGTGCCCGCTACCTGTTCACCACTGTACCCATGGCGGAGGCAAAAGCAATACAGAAGGAGAAGAACCTGCCCACCAGCTTTTTGCAAAGGATGCCCATACCCAGGGCTAACAAAGGCAGCATTGTCACGGAGGAAGGATTTGATTCCCCTATCTCACGTTATACGGGATTCAACCACTTCCAGGAAAGAGGCCTGGGCCAACAGGATTATTATGTGGTTGGGCGTGATGAGTGGCAGGGTGGCTTGCTTGCTTCTCTGGGAGGCCAACTGGGCCGGGTTAAGGCGGGTAAATTCTCCGAATTGCTTACCAAAGAGATTTACTTCAGCGCAATGTTACCCCTTTGGGACCTGCAGGCAACAACGTTAGCTTACGCCGGGGCAAACGATACCATAACCGGTTCCGGCTATAAACCAGCACTACTGCATGAGTTTGACGAGAGCGGCGATGGCATCATTGACTATGACGAGAAAGGTGGGGGGCGTAATCTTCTTCTTATAGCGCATGGCCTGCGTTTGCCAGCAGTTGATTCCGACAATCAGGAACGCCTGCGGATAAAGTTTTTGCTGGCCGCCGTATCGCTACGGTGCATGAACAAGGAATGGAATGCTAAAGGGTATCATTTTAATGACTGGGTCCTGTTCAATTCGGCCGTGGCAACCGGTCTGGAAATGGCACAAGCACCACTTGAGAGCTCAGACCCTTTCGTTTCCGGGATGATCTGGGGAAAGGGTCGGTGGCCGAGCATCCAGTTTGCCGAGTACTGCCATATATGTACTCAGATCTATGGCAATCAGTTCCCCGATAGTTATGATGTAGTGGCGTCACTATACGGGCTTGCCTTTCAGTATGCCGATGTGAAGTGGGGGCAAGGAAAATATACGGGAGCGAGAAGTGGCGCTGGTGATATCAGCCGGTACCACAGAGATGTGGAGCATGGTGCCGGCCTGTTGTCCTTTACCTTGTATGTACCTCCCGCGTATGGAAAAACCGGAGATAAGAAAATCCCTAACGCCGAAGAGACTGATGACCCGTCTCGTATCTTCACCGCCAGCTTCAATGACGGGCGCGAAATGTGGCGAGAACTCTCGCTTCTGAGTATCCCCTAGCAGCAGTCAACAGGCTAATTACTCCGGGGTCTAACATAGATCAATATGGTGGGACCACTCCTGGCGCTTTCTTCTCTTACTTCGAATTCTTCAGGGTGAGATCGGAACAACTGCGAAAGTTGTTTAAACCCATAATTTCTGGGATCGAAACCGGGGTCCAGTTGACGTAAATGATTGCCTATTGTGCCCAGGAAAGCCCACCCGTCTTCCTGCAGGGCCATATCTACTGCGCTCTTGAGCAAGGGTAACGGGCCTGGCTCTTCGACCTTGGCACTTCCCTTCGTTTTCCTCTTCGGACCCCGGGCGGCCGCTTTATTCCTTTCCTCTGGATTGAGTATCTCGGTATAAACAAACACATCACAGGCATTTACAAAGGCTTTAGGAGTTATTTGCTTTCCGATACCCATCACAAACCCCCCTTTTTCACGGATACGGGTGGCCAGTCTGGTGTAGTCACTGTCGCTCGATACCAGGCAAAACCCGTTAACTATTCCCTCGTATAAAATATCCATTGCGTCTATGATCATTGAACTGTCGGTTGCATTCTTGCCAATCGTATAGCGGAATTGCTGCACTGGCTGAATAGCATGAACGTTGAGGCTCTCCTTCCAGCTGTTCATGTTAGTCGTTGTCCAATCGCCGTAAATACGGCGGATAGTGACGAGACCATATTTCCCGGCTTCGGTGATTATTTTTTCAAGCAAAGACGGTTGTGCATTGTCCCCGTCTATGAGCATAGCAATCCGGTTCTTGCGGAAATCAGCGGAGATGTCAGGCATATTGCCCTCCTTCTAAGCGCTATCTGATAGCAGGTTAATGAGCCGTTTGTTCAGAGTGGGATAGGTCAAATCCTGTGTGTTATAATGCGCAGCAATTGCCAGCCTTATTGTGCGTTTCTCGTTTCTCTTGTATCCGAAATATCCCGGCACAGAAAAACCCACATTCACTATATTTACTTTCTTACCTATATCAATTCTGCTTTTGAGGATGTTCCTGGAATATCCCCGTGCATATATGTCTGATCTCAGGCCAGTAACCTGATTTCATCAGATTCTAAAGTCATCTCAAACGAGATTATATATCTAGCAGCCCTGGCTGGCAAGTTCAAATATCGACATTGCATTATTTCCCTCCTGTCCATGAAGCGGAGGAAGGCGGTTAGAACCATTGTGTGGGTCTCGATTGTCTGGGACGCTTACCCTCGGTCTTGCAGGCTAGGAGGAAGTTACGCACCCAACCGGCGAGTTTTGAGTTAGGCAGGGGGTCAAGAAGCGTTCTTGAGCGAGAGTGGAAAAAATGGTTAATAAGGTGGTCAGGCATTCCATTTTTTCGGCCATCCGGCGGAATTTGCTTACAAATTGTGCGAGGTGGCAAATTGTTCGGGGCCAGTCATAACATACTATATTCCCCAAGGCCAATGGCTCCAGTCAAGAGACAATGACATGGATTGCCCGTGAGTTT
>CAZZAU010000015.1:0-15292 GCA_964652725.1 uncultured Dehalococcoidaceae bacterium
ATGACGATCTGTGGCATCGCATCGAGGCGGCGGGCCAGCCGGCCAGCACCTGGATGGCGGTGATGAGCAGGTTGACGATTGACATGGGAAAAAGGAATTTCCAGGCGAAGGCCATCAGCTGGTCTATGCGTATTCTGGGGAGGGTGGTGCGGGTCCACACCATGGCGAAGAACACGGCGAAGACCTTGATGACGAACCACAGCCAGGGAGGCAAAAGGGGGCCTCTCCAGCCGCCGAGGAACAGGGTGGTGATGATGGCGGAGATGGCGATGGCCTCCGCGTATTCTACCAGGTAGAACATGGCGAACTTCATCCCCGAGTACTCGGTGTGAAAGCCGGCCACTATCTCGGAGTCGGCCTCCATAAGGTCAAAGGGGCTGCGGTTGATCTCGGCGCAGCCGGCGGCGAAGAAGAGCAGGAAGCCCAGGGGTTGCAGCAGGATGAAGGGGACGTCCTGGGCCAGCACTATCTGGTTCAGCGAAAGCGAGCCGGCGATGAGCACCACCCCGACGATTGCCAGCACCAGGGGCATTTCATAGCTGACCACGGCGGCCACGTTGCGCATGGCGCCGAGCAGGGAATACTTGTTGTTCGAACCCCAGCCGGCCATAAAAATGCCCACCGTGGACACGGAGCTGATGGCAGCCACGTAGAGAATCCCAATATTGAGGTCGGCCAGCAGCGCCCCGTTCTGGAAGGGTATCACGGCGAATATCATCAGCGCGGGAGCGAAGGCGACCACCGGGGCCAGCCAGTGCACCAGCTTGTCGGCGCTGGCCGGCACGATGTTTTCTTTGAGCAGCACTTTGATTGCGTCAGCTACCGCCTGAAGCAACCCGAAGGGGCCGGTGCGGTTGGGGCCCAGGCGGGACTGCATCCGCCCCATTCCCCGCCTCTCCAGGTAAATGGCGCCCATTACCGCGGTGAGGACAAATCCGATGATGACCACGGTAAAAAACAGCCAGTGCCACCAGAAGCCTCCCGGCCAGTCCGGGGGTACCACCTGCAGGCCTTTTTGAGCGCCGGCTATGATACTGATATCTACCAACCCCTTGTCCTTTTGAATCCCCCTGAACCTCCCATCATTCCCCAGGAGGAACCGGCCGTCTCCCTCTGGTAAAGGGAGATAGAGAGGGATTCCAGTGGATACTCTGAAAGTGCCTTCCGCATCATCTGTCTATCTCGCCCACGGTGATATCTATGCTACCGAAAATGATAATCAGGTCCTGCACCTTCCACCCCCGCACCATTTCCCGCAGCGCGGTGAGGTTGATGAGGCTGGGGGGGCGGATATAGCAGCGGTACGGGGCTATGGAATTGTCCGAGACCAGGTAGAAGCCAAGCTCGCCCTTGGGCGATTCGATGCGGGCATAGGCTTCCCCCGCCGGGGGACGGATCAGGTGAGGAACCTCCGCTTTCACCGGCCCGGGGGGTATCTGCTTCATTGCCTGCTCGATGATGCGCAGGCTCTGCCGCATCTCCTCCACCCGCTGCCGGTAGCGGTCGTAGCAGTCGCCGGTCTGCTGGGTGGGGACGTCAAAGTCAAACCGGTCATAGATGGAGTACGGGTCTCCTTTGCGTATATCCCATTTCACCCCGCTGGCGCGGAGCACCGGGCCGCTGATGGAGGCGTTTACGGCCTGCTCCGCGGTCAGGATGCCCACACCTTTGGCGCGGGCAATCAATATCTCGTTCTGCATCAGCAGGTTGTCGTACTCGTTCATAAAACGGGGCATCATCTCCATGAACCGGCGCAGTGCCGGCAGGAACTCCTCCGGGAGGTCCTGGCTGACTCCGCCCACCCGCATATAGTTATAGGTCAGGCGCTGGCCGCTTACCATCTCGAAGAGGTCTACTATCCGCTCCCTCTCCCGGAACATGTACAGAAAAGGAGTGAAGTAGGCGCCGCAGTCGTTGAGAAAAGAGCCCACGGCGATGAGCAGCGCGGCCAGGCGCTGCAGCTCCACCATGATTACTCTGATGTACTCCGCCCGCTCCGGCACCTTTATTCCGGCCAGCTTCTCCGCTGCCAGGCAGTAAGCCAGGTTGTTGCTCATCGAAGCGATGTAGTCCAGGCGGTCTGTCAGGGGGATGAAGCCGGTGTAGGTGCGCTGCTCGGCAAGCTTTTCGATGCCGCGGTGCAGATAGCCGAATACCGGCTCGATGTCCACCACCACCTCGCCGTCGAGGGTAGCGCGCATGCGGAATACGCCGTGGGTACTGGGGTGGACCGGGCCCAGGTTCAGGACGAAGGGTTCGGTGCGCAGCGCCATTACATGAAGTCCTTTCGCATGGGATGGCCCTCGAACCCTTCCCAGAGAAAAATGCGCTTGAGGTTGGGGTGCCTCTCGAAACTTATGCCAAACAGGTCGTAGATTTCCCGCTCCTGGAAGTTGGCTCCCTGCCACAGCCCCGTCACCGAAGGAAGGGACAGATTGTCCCGGCCCTCAAGCTCCGTCTTCAGCATCAGGCTGTGGTTGTGCTCCAGCGAGCTCAGCATATAGACCACCTCAAAGTGGTCATAGTAGTCCACAGCAGTGATGAAGTTCAGGTAGTTAAAGTCCAGCCCGGGCGCATCACGCAGAAAGGAAAGCGCGGCGAGCAAGCCGTCCGGTTTGACCGTAAGATGGCGGTCTCCGGACCCGGCTACGCTGCCGGGCAACTCTGCCTCGATTCTGCTGGCTATTTCAGTACCGGAAAGGGCTAGCGTCATTTCCTCAGCAATTTCTTGGTGTCAAAGTTCTTCTTGCGGGCGATTTTCTTCTGCAGAAGCTGTATGCCGTAGATAAGCGCCTCGGGGCGGGGGGGGCAGCCGGGCACGTAAACGTCTACCGGAACGATGCGGTTGTACCCCGGGACGACGGTGTAGGAGGCCGAGGCGAAGATGCCTCCGCTGCAGCCGCAGGCTCCCATGGCGATGACCCATTTGGGCTCGGCCATCTGGTCATAGATGCGCCGCACGTTGGGGGCCATCTTCCAGGTCAGCGTGCCGGCGGTTATCATCAGGTCTGCCTGGCGGGGGGAGGCGCGCAATATCTCCATACCGAACCGCGCCAGGTCAAAGCGGGGCCCGTTGGCCGCGATGAGCTCGAAGGCGCAGCAGGCAGGAAAACAGATGGCCGGCCAGAGGGAGGAGCGGCGCGCCCAGTTGATTATGGCGTCCGCCGTGGTCAGCAGGATGTTCTGCTCCAGCTTCTCCTCAAGCCACTGGTCCGGGTCAGGGAAGGGTTGCTGGCTGCGGGCCTTCAAGTCCTCGATGACCCGGCCCTCGCGCTGGTTCAGCTCGATGGCAGAGTATACCGGTTTTCTAAGTGGACCTACTTCCATTCCAGCACCTGCTTTTTCCATGCGTACAGATAACCGACCAGGACGATGGCGAGCACGATGAGTATGGCGTAAAATCCGGCGCTGCCCAGAGCTCTCAGATTGACCGCCCAGGGGTACAGGAAGAGCACCAGCACGTCCAGCGCCAGGAACACCAGCGCATAGAAATAATAATGGAAATTGAACTGCACCCAGGTCTTGCCGATGGTCTCCATCCCGCACTCGAAGATGGAGTTCTTGGTGGGATTGGGATTGTTGGGGACCAGGTTGATAAATCTCAGGAGGACGGGAATAAGAACCATTGTCAGGGTGAAGATGAGCACAGCGATAAAGAAGAGCCCGATGTACCCGTAGTCCGTAAGCAAATCCGTCCTCTCTGGCAATTTTTCGGCCTAGTATAGCACAGCCCGGATGGGAAAGGCAACTCCCCCGCAGGGGCAAAATTGACACTGCGGGAGGCAGTCCTGTAAACTGACTTCGTTGCCACAGTGGCAGCACTTCCGGAGCACAGATTTCATGCAGATCGAGGACATCGCGCAGCAAATCGCACCCCGGCTCAAAAACCACGGGGCCGACTATGTTGAAGTCCGCCTGGAGGAGAGCCATTCCAGCCACGTGACGTATCGCGGCCGGGAGGTGGAGTCTATCGGCCGGACCGATTCCGCCGGCGGCAATATCAGGGCCATGGTGAAGGGGGGGTGGGGGTTCGCCAGCTTCAACAGCCTGGACAACCTGCCGGGCAGGCTGGAGCTGGCGGTGAAGCAGGCCCGGCTGGTGGGCAGGGAAAAGAGCGGGTTGGCGCCTGTGGCGCCGGTGGTGGATACCGTGTCCTCCGGAGTGGAACGTGACCCGGTAACCATTCCGCTGGCGGAGAAAAAAACGGTGCTGGATGAGTACAATGACATCATCTGGCGCACGCCCCGGATACAGACATCCACCATCACCTACGGCGACGCGAGCAAGAGGACCGTTTTCTTGAGCTCGCTGGGCAGCTACATCGTGCAGGAGCGGGCGGATGTGATGCTGAGGATGGCGGCGGTGGCCGCCCGGAACGGGGACGTGCAGCAGGTGGGGCTGAGCACGGGCAGCCGGGGCGACTTCGGCCGGATGAAGGACCTGCACCAGGAGGTGCACCGGCTTTCCCGCCACGCCGTGGACTTGCTTTCGGCGCCGCAGGCAAAGGGAGGCGAATACACAGTAGTGCTGGACCCAGTGCTGGCGGGCGTCTTTGTCCACGAGGCCTTCGGCCACCTCTCCGAGTCCGACTTCGTTTATGAGAACGATCACCTGCGCGCCATTATGGTCCTGGGCAAACAGTTCGGCTCCCCAGAGCTAAATATCGTGGATTCGGCGGCTGTGCCCGGCCTGCGCGGCAGCTATAAATATGACGACGAAGGCGTGCCGGCCGCCAGGACCTACCTCATCCGGGAGGGGAAGCTGGTGGGGAGACTGCACTCACGGGAGACTGCGGCCAAAATGGGGGAAGCGCCCACCGGGAACGCCCGTGCCATGAGCTACCGCTTTCCGCCTATCGTGCGCATGAGCAACACGTACATCGAGCCCGGGAAAGTGTCTTTTGACGAAATGATAAGCGATATCAAGGAGGGCATCTATGCCAAGAACTGGTACGGTGGCACCACCAGTATGGAGATGTTCACCTTCTCGGCCGGGGAGGCCTATATGATTCGCAACGGCAAAATCGCCGAAGCGCTGTGGCCGGTGGTGCTTACCGGCAATGTTTTTGCCACCCTGAGCAACATCGACGCCATCGGCAACGACCTTGATATGAACGAGGGCGGTGGCTGTGGGAAGGGGGGGCAGTCACCCCTCCCCGTGTCCAATGGCAGTCCCCATATCAGAATACGTCACTGCCTGGTGGGAGGTAGATAGTGGAGGAAATCCTGGCCCGGGCTAGAAGCGTGGCCCAGGAAGCGGAGGTGTTCTCCGTCGCGGCCGAAGAGACGCAGGTGCAGTTTGAGACCAACCGGCTCAAGCATTTGCAGACCAGCCAGCAGACCAGCGTGGCCCTGCGCCTGGTCCTTGACGGGAAAATCGGCTACGCCGTGAGTACGGCGCCGGAAAACGGCCAGGCCATGGTGGAGAGCGCGCTGGAGACGGCCCGGTTCGGCACTGCGGCCAGGTTCCAGTTGCCCGCCGCTTTTCCGTATCCGGATGTAGCAATATACAGCAGTGACGTGGAGGCGGTCTCCCTGGAGGAGATGGTCCGCCTGGGCGAGGATATGGTAACGGCGGTTACCCGGCACACCGGCGGCATCATCTGCGCCGCCGAGGTATCCCGCGGGGTCTCCTCGGTGCGGCTCATCAATTCCCGGGGCGGACAGGCGCAGTACCGCAAGAGCCACTTCAGCCTGGCTATGGAGGGCACCCTTATCAGCGGCACGGATATGCTTTTTGTGGGGGACAGCGCCAGCTCCTGCCAGCCCTTTCCCGATTCCAGAGAGGTCTCGGAAAGTGTTATCCAGCAGCTGGAGCTGGCCCGAAACCTGGCCGTCAGCGTCACGAGGACCATGCCCGTCATATTTACTCCCCACGGAGTGGCCAGCGCGCTGATAATACCGCTGATGGCCGCTTTCAACGGCAAGACCGTTCTGGAAGGAGCCTCCCCCGTGGGGCGGCGCCTCGGAGAGCGGGTCTTCGATTCCGCTTTCTGGCTTTACGATGACCCCACTCTGCCCTGCCGGCCGCACAGCCGCCCCTGTGATGACGAGGGGATTCCCAGCCAGCGCACTCCGCTCGTCGAGGCGGGCAGAGTATCCGGGTTTCTCTATGACTTGCAGACGGCGGCCATCGCCGGCCGGCAAAGCACCGGCAACGGCGGGCGGATGAGGGGCGGGCCGCCGGCGCCGGCGCCCAGCACGTTTGTCATCGGCCCCGGGGAGACCGCCTTTGCCGAGATGGTGGGCGATATGCAAGAAGGGCTGGTGATAGAGCAACTGATGGGGGCGGAACAGGGCAATATCTTGGGAGGCGATTTCAGTGGCAATGTGCTTCTCGGCTATAAGGTAGAAAATGGTAAAATAGTGGGTAGGGTCAAGAATACTATGGTCTCGGGGAATGTCTACCGGCTGCTGAAGAAAATCACGGCGGTGGGCAGTGAGTCGAGGTGGGTGGGCGGCTTTCTGCGCACCCCGCCCATATATTGCCCCGGAATATCGGTGGCGAGCAAGAGCCCGGAGCGGTGACCCATGCGCGGAAAAGCTGAAGCAGGTTGACGGAAATTCGGCCAAAGGGTTTGCGTATCGCGGCGCCCAGCGCCGCCAGAATAATGACCGGGGTGGCACAATGAACGGGTTAGTCAAGTTCAGGGCTCGTCCGAAGCTAAATTCTCCCAATATGCTGGCCGCCTGGCCGGGCGTCGGCAATGTGGCCATGATTGTGGCGGCCTACATCCAGAGGAAACTGGAGTTCAAGGAGCTGGCCGAAGTTGATGCCGCCAGATTCTTCGACCCCATCGGCGTGATGGTCAGAGATAACGTGGTGGAGGCGCCCACCTTTCCCCGGAGCCGGTTCTACTACTGGAAGAACGCCCGCGGCAGGAGCGACCTCATCATATTCGTCGGCGATGACCAGCCGCCGAGCAAGAGCTATGAGCTGGCCAAATCCGTGCTGGACGTGGCCGGGAAGTTCAATGTGCAGAAGATATATACCTGCGCTGCGGCTATGACCCGCATCCATCATACCGAATCGCCGGGGGTGATGGGTGTGGCTACCAGCCAGAGCGGGGCCGCCGCTCTGAAGCGATACGAGCTGCTGCACGCTGGCAACCTGCAGATTGCCGGGCTCAACGGTCTGCTGCTGGGAGTGGCCAAGGAGCAGGGCATCGAGGGTATTTCCCTGCTGGGGGAAGTGCCCGTGTACGCCACCCGCATCCAGAACCCCATGGCCGCGCTGGCGGTACTGGAGGTTATGACCGGGATGCTGGACATCGATATCGACCTCGCCGAGCTGAGGCATATTGCCGGGGAGGCCAGACAGCGGATGAAGCAGGTGGCCGCCCAGGCGATGGGAGAGTACATCGACTATTTCACCGAGCCCATATGGGAACGGGAGGAAGACGAAGAGGACGAAGACGAGGAGGACTGATGGATGCGAGTCCCGGGCACAAGGTGACCCTTCGCCGCAAGAGGCTGTCCGACGCCCGTAACGATTATAAATGGCAGACCGACCCCGAACTTACCCGGCTGGATGCCATGCCCCAGCTCACCGCCTCCTTTGCCCGGTACCTGCTCGACTACACGGTCACGCTGCGCAATCCGGCCAGCACCAGGCGGGTCTACGCCATCGAGGTGGAAGACGGCAGGCACATCGGCAATTGCGTGTACTATAATATCGATAACGTCAGGGGGGATGCTGAGCTCGGCATCATGATCGGCGAGCGTGAATACTGGGGCAAAGGCTTCGGCGCGGACGCCGTCAGCGCCCTGCTGGAGCTTATCTTCCGGGAGACGGCCCTGCGGCGCATTTACCTGAAGACGCTGCAGTGGAACAAGAGGGCGCAGAAATGCTTCCGCAAGTGCGGCTTCACCCCGTGCGGCTCCATTAAGAGGAACGGGCACGACTTCATGCTGATGGAGCTGTACCGTGAAAAGTGGGAAGGAAGGCAAAGCAGGGCAGAAGCCGGAAGCCGGTCGGCTTAGGTTCTGCGCGTAAGCCGCCATTCCCCGGAGCAGCTTCCGTCCGTGCCTGAGCGAGGGACCCCTTAAAATCTCTTTTTCAGAAGCGTGAAACGAATGGTCCGGTTTTTTCAGCACTTTGTATGTTTCCGCTTCGGGACAAGTCTGAGAGGGGCCAAGGCCCTCTCCAAAACGCTGCCTTGACGGCCTCGCGCCGGCTGGGCTACATTAGGACTGCGATGGACATAGCCAGACCGATACAGTGGCTGGGGGACCGGGTGCGCATCATAGACCAGAGCCGTCTTCCCTGGGAGGAGACATACCTGGAGCTGACCGGCTACCGGGAGGTCGCCTCAGCCATCACGGAACTGAAAATAAGGGGCGCGCCGGCCATCGGGGTGGCGGGAGCCTATGGCATCGCCCTGGGGGCAATAGAAATCGAAGCCGGGGCCGATTCGGCGTTTCGGGCTGAAATCGGCAAGGTGATGGATGCCATCGCCGCCACCCGTCCCACCGCCCGCAACCTGTTCTGGGCTATCGAGCGCATGCGGCGGGTAGCCGGGAGCGGGAGGAGCGCCGCCGGGATGAAGGCGGCGCTGGTGGCGGAGGCGCAGCAAATTCACCGCGAGGAAGAGGAAGCGACGCGGAAGCTGAGCCGGCTCGGTGCCGGCCTTATCCGGGACGGCGCCACCGTGCTGCTCCACTGCAACGCCGGGCCGCTGGCCACCGCCGGCTTCGGCACGTCGCTGGGCATGGTACTCCAGGCGAAGGAGCAGGGCAAAGAAGTCAAGGCCTTTGCTACCGAGACCCGCCCCGTGCTCCAGGGGGCGCGGCTCACCGTCTGGGAGCTGAAAAAGGCGGGCATCCCGGTGACGCTGATAACCGACTCCATGGCCGGGCACTTTATGCAGCGGGGGGAAATCGACTGCGTGCTGGTGGGTGCCGACCGCATCGCCGCCAACGGGGACACGGCCAATAAAATCGGCACCTATACGCTGGCGGTGCTGGCCAGAGAGAACAGCGTTCCTTTCTACGTGGCCGCTCCCACCTCCACCATAGACCCCGCTCTGGCCACCGGCGCGGAAATCCCCATCGAGCAGAGGAAACCCGAGGAGGTGACCTATATCCAGGGAGTATGCATCGCCCCGGACTGCCAGGCGGCCAATCCCGCCTTTGACATCACCCCCCACCGCTACATCACCGCCATCATTACGGAGAGGGGTATAATAAGGGGGAAGTTAAGGGAGGGGATAAAGAGGTTATTTTAGAGGGATTAGAGCGATAAGGAGGCCTTCTCATGCCACAGGCTAAGATAGGCGTAATCGGGGGCAGCGGGTTGTATGAGATGGAGGGGGTCACGGATGTCGAGGAAGTTGATACAGACACGCCTTTCGGCAGCCCCAGCGATAAAATCGTGCTGGGCAAGCTGGAGGGGGTGCTGGTCGCTTTTCTGCCCCGGCACGGACGGGGGCACCGCATCCTCCCCACCGAGGTCCCCTCCCGGGCCAATATCTACGCCCTGAAATCGCTGGGGGTGGAGCGCATCATCGCCATCAACTCGGTGGGCAGCCTGAAAGAAGAATTCCGCCCCGGCGATTTGCTCATTCCAGACCAGCTTATAGACCGCACCCGGCAGAGAGTAAACACCTTCTTCGGCGAGGGCATCGTGGCCCACATCCCCTTCGCCGAGCCTTTCTGCCCGGTGCTGGCCGGGCTGCTGCATCAGGCGGCCAAAGATGCCGGCGCTACCGCGCATCGCGGCGGCACCTACGTGGTGATGGAGGGGCCCGCCTTCTCCACGAAGGCGGAATCGTTCCTCTACCGCTCTTGGGGGGCGGACGTCATCGGCATGACGGCCCTGCCCGAGGCCAAACTGGCGCGGGAAGCGGAAATCTGTTACTCGGTCATCGCCGCCATCACCGACTACGACTGCTGGCATGATACCCACGAGTCTGTGACGGTGGAGATTATCATCAGGCGCCTGCTACAGAACATCGGTGTGGCCAGGCAGATTATCCGCCTGGCGGTGGGCAGGATACCGGAAACGCGCGACTGCGCCTGTGCCGGCGCCCTGAGCACAGCCATCGTCACCCGTCCCGAGGTCATGCCTGAGGCGCAGAAAAAGAAGCTCGATTTGTTTATCGGCAAATACCTGAGGAAGGAATAGACTTACTATGCCCGGAGTAGAGTTCGGTCTTCGCCCCACCATAATAGGCAGCATGCCGTACAAAGACCCCTCGCTGGCCTGCGCCCGGATTGTGCACCATCTGAAAGATATCCCCGCCTGGCCCCAGCTTCCCCGCCGTTCGTTTCTGGAGAATATGTACGTGCAGTACAGCCAGGGGTTCCCCGGGGTGATGGTGGACGAAAATGAGAAGAAGATATACATCAGCCGCTCTGGTGGGGTGGAGAAAGAGCTAGAGCAGCTCTATGCCGCCTACCTGGAAGACAGGTCCAATGATTACGCCGTCAGTCCCGACTATGCCGCCGGGCTTTACCGTTTCCTGGCCCTGGATAATCTGGCGCCGATGGCGGTCAAAGGGCAGGTCACCGGACCCGTTACCTGGGGCCTCACCGTCACCGATGAATCGGGCAAGGGCATCCTGTATGATGATTTTCTGGGGGATGCCGTGCCCAAGCTGCTAAAGCTCAAAGCCGCCTGGCAGGAGAAGGAACTGCGGGAGGTCTGCCCGCGCACCATCATCTTCATAGATGAGCCCTATATGTCCGCCTTCGGCTCGGTGGGTATGATGCTCTCCCGGGAAAAGGTGGTAAGCCTGCTGGAGGAAGTCTTCGCCGGGATAAGCGGTCTCAAGGGCGTCCACTGCTGCGGCAACACCGACTGGTCAATCCTGCTGGACACCGGCGTTGATATCATCAGCTATGATGCCTATGGTTATGCGCAGTCGCTGGCGCTCTATCCGGCCGAGGTAAAGCGGTTCCTGGAGCGAGGCGGTACGGTGGCCTGGGGCATCGTCCCCGCCGAGGAGGAGGCGCTGGCCGGAGAATCGGTGGCCAGTCTCAGGGACAGGCTGGAGGAGGCCATGGCCCCCTTTACCCGCCACGGTGTCCGCTTTCAGCAACTGGTGGCCCAGGGGCTGCTGACCCCGAGCTGTGGCCTGGCCTCCGTGTCCGAGGAGGCGGCTACCACTGCGCTTGAACTGCTGTCCGGATTATCGCAAGATATAAGAAAGTGCTATTTGTGAGGTGATTGTCTGATGGAATGCAATCTTGAGGCCAATCTGGCCGGATGTTCCTGCACTTACGAGCCCTGCCCGCGGAAAGGCAAGTGTTGCGAGTGCATCACCTACCATTTGCGGGCGGATGAGCTACCCGGCTGCGTCTTTCCGCCGGCGCTGGAGAAGACCTATGACCGCTCCTTTAACCGCTTCGCGCGGTGGGTACAGGGAGAGAGAGGCTAACAGGAATGAACAAACCGAGAAGAATGGCCATCCTGAAGCGCAAGAAAAGAGAGAAGAAGCTCAAGGAAAAGAAAAAGGCGACGCTGCAGGCACAGAAGAGATAACCCGGCCCGGCTGATGAAGACGGCATATCTGCTGACCGGCAAACCGGGGACAGGCAAGACCAGCCTGGTCAGGCTGGCGGTGGCCGGTCTCGGGGACAGGGCTGGCGGCTTTTACACGGAGGAGATACGCAGTCAGGGCGCGCGCCTCGGTTTCAGGCTGGTGACGCTGGGCGGCCGGGAGGCGGTTCTGTCCCGTGTGGATATGCAGAGTCGCTACCGGGTAGGCAGGTACGGGGTCGATGTCGAGGCACTGGAGAGGGTCGGGATGGCCGCTCTCCGGGAGGCGATTGCAGGGCGGGACATCGTGGTCATCGACGAGATAGGCAAGATGGAGCTGCTCTCGCCGGAGTTCAAGAAGGTCGTGCGGGAGGCCATCGCCAGCGGCAAGCGTGTCCTGGGCACCATCATGCTCAAGGCTCATCCCTGGGCGGACGAGATAAAGAAACTGCCGCGGGTGAAGCTGGTGGAGTTGACCAGGACCAACTATTACCGGATACAGGAAGACATGCGAAAATGGCTGGAGGAAGAATAAGAGATGGCTGCTCTCTCTGAAATGATCAACTCTCTGCTCCAACCCGGCGCCTATCCTCATAATCCGGGGGGTGTAGAGCTGGCGCAGACGCAGATGTCCTTGGTGTTCCTGGCCGGCGATTATGTTTACAAGGTGAAGAAGCCGGTGAACCTGGGATATCTTGACTATACCACCCTGGAGAAACGGCACTACTTCTGCCAGCAGGAGGTAAAGCTCAACCGGCGTCTTTGCGCCGATGCCTACCTGGGGGTGGTCGCCATCGTGGGGCGGGGTGAGGGCTTTGCCGCGGAAGGAGAGGGCACGCCGGTTGAATACGCGGTGAAGATGCGCCGGCTGCCCGCGGAGGCTATGCTGGACCGGCTGCTGGCGGAGGACAGGGCAACGCCGGAGATGCTGGCGGGGGTGGCGGAGAAGTTGGTGGACTTCCACCGGAGGGCGGAGACCAGTGCTGCCATCAGCGCCTTCGGTGACCTGCCCACCATAAAGCAGAACACGGAGGAGAACTTCAACCAGACGGAGAAGTCCATCGGCAGGACTATAGGCAGGCAGAAGTACGAGCACATAAAACGGTATACAGGGGAATTTATCCATGACAATGGCTCCCTGTTTCAGGAGCGCGTCGCCGGGCAGAGGATACGGGACTGCCACGGGGACCTCCATGCCGCCCACATCTGCTTCCGCGACGACATCTGCATTTACGACTGCATCGAGTTCAACGACCGCTTCCGCTATGCTGATGTGGCCTCAGAGGTGGCCTTTCTGGCCATGGACCTGGATCATCACGGCCGCGCCGACCTTTCCCGGCGCTTTGTCGCCGCCTATGTCTCCGGCAGCGGGGACGAAGGGCTAAAAACGCTGCTTCCCTTTTACAAGTGCTACCGCGCCTACGTGCGGGGCAAGGTGGAGAGCTTCAAGCTCGATGACCCATATATCAGCGAAGAGGACAAGGCGCGGGTTATGGGTGTGGCCGGAAGCTACTTCCACCTCTCCCACGCTTATACCTGGCCCGGACCGGTCCTTTTCATCACCACCGGCTTGGTGGGCACCGGCAAGTCCACCCTGGCCCGGGCCCTGGCCGGGCGACTGGGGCTGGTGGTCATATCATCGGACGTGACCCGCAAGCGGCTGGCCGGCATTCCCGTGACGGAGCGGCGCCTGGAAGGATTTCACGGGGGCATTTACTCGCCGGAGTTCACCCGGAAGACCTATGACACCCTTTTCGCCGGGGCGGAGGAGGTCCTGGCCGACGGCGGGCGGGTGCTCCTGGACGCCTCCTTCATCGACCGCGCCGAGCGGCTGAGAGCGAAAGAGCTGGCGGAGAAATGCGGCGCCCGTTTTATCATCCTGGAGTGCCGCCTGGGCGAGGAGGGTATCCTGCGCTATCTGGAGCAGCGCCGCCGTGAAGGTTCTGTATCCGACGGGCGCGCCGAGATACTGGAGCCGCAGAAGAAAAGATTCGCTCCCGTGATCGAGGTTCCGGAGGAGAGCCACATCGTGGTGGATACCTCGCTGCCGGAGGCAGAGATAATCTCCGGAGCTCTGGCGGCAATTGAAGACCGGGTAACGGGCTAGGTGATTATGTGTTCTCTCCCTGATATATGCCCCTGTAACCTTCCGTCTGTCCGGTCAGCCTGAAGAACACCAGTTGCAAAACCCGGGCGTTCTTTTGCAGGCGGAAGCCCTGCGGGTTGAACACCACCATCAGTGACTGTGAGCGCCCCGAATAGCCTGCGTCCCAAACCGCGGTGTGTACCATCACCCCGCAGCGCAGCAGGCTGGAGCGGGGGGTGGCCAGTGCCATCACGTTCCGGGGCAGGTGCACGACCTCGTTATAGGTGATTACGTAGGCCCCCGGCACCAGGTTCAGGAAGCCCAACCCGTCGAAGACCAGCGGCGACAGCCCGGAGACGGCGCGCTGGCTGTTCGCTACCGCTATTGTCCCCGCCGATTGCGGCAGCGCCACCTCGCGCACGGTAAGGTCGAAGCCGCTGGGCTGGAGCTGCTGCTCCAGGTCCTGCCAGCTTTCCACCAGGGGCGGTTTTTGCCGCAGCAAGCGGCGGATGGCCAGTTGGGTCAGGACGGCGGTCACGGAAAGCTCCTTTCTCCGTATTATATACCCGCCGGGGCGCAGGAGTCATCTGCAAAGTCCGGGGTTAGCAGCGTGGCTTGAAAACCAGGTGAAGAGTCTCGCCGCAGCGATAGGGGCTGGGCCGCTTCCGCTTTACACCGGAGACAGCTTTCCTTTACAATGGCATTGAACTGATGATAAAAGCAGTCTTCTTCGACCTCTATAATACGCTGGTGACCTATGACCCCCCTCGAGAAGAACTACAGGCCGGTGCGCTAAGGAGATTCGGCATCGGCGTCAGTCCGGAGGCCCTGCGCCGTCCTCTGCTGGTCGCCGACGAGTATATTTACGCCGAGATAGCGCGCTCTTCTCTGAGCCGGCGTCCCCCGGAGGAGCAGGCGGCGGTCTGGGCGGAGTACGAGCGTATCCTGCTGCGCGAGGCGGGCATTGCCGCCGATGATAAACTGGTCACCGGTCTTCTGGGCGCAATGCGGAAGATAAATATGAAGATGGTGCTTTTCGAGGACGTGTTGCCGGCGTTGCATGACCTAGAGGGCAGGGGTCTCACAATGGGCCTGATCTCCAACGTGGACCGTGACATCACCGGCATGCTCGGTGAGCTCGGAGTCTTGCCGTTGCTTTCGGTGGTGGTGACCTCTCTGGATTCAAGGGTTAACAAGCCTGACCCCATCATTTTTCTCGAGGCGGTGCAGCGGGCGCGCGTCCAGCCTGCCGAGGCAGTGTATGTGGGCGACCAGTACCAGATTGATGTGGTGGGCGCCGGGGAGGCAGGGTTGAAGGGTGTATTGCTGGACCGGCACGATTATTATAGCGGCGTCGCCGGCGCAGCGCGTATTCGCAGCCTTACCGAGTTAGCCGGGCAGCTGTTCTAGGCGCATAGCGGCGCCGTTCCCGTGCCGGTTTTCCCAGCGGACAGCGGGGACATTCTCCCCGGCTGCACCGGATCCGGTAGATGTGCAGCAAGCCCTGCTGCCGTTGTGCGGTATCGATGAGCTTGCCGGAGATGCCCAGCTGTCTTACCATGTGTTTTTGCACCGAATTGCCGGCCAGCCGGGGGTGATGGCTGTAGTACTCCAGGACGTCCTGCATCAGCTTGTGGCGGCCGGCCAGTCCGGCCCGCGCGCTGGCGAAGGGCAGCAGCACGTTGACCGCGATGATGCCGGCCCGGTCCGGGCCCAGCAGGGCGG
>CAZZAU010000016.1:0-1308 GCA_964652725.1 uncultured Dehalococcoidaceae bacterium
GGCTGGTCAGCACCAGGCCCGCCCCGGCGATGAAAGCACAGGCCGCCATTACCCGGGCGGGGCCGGCCCGGTCCGCCAGCCATCCCGCGCCGATGGCCAGGGCCCCGTGGGAGACCATAAACAGGGAATGAACGCCTGAAGTGGCCGCCCGGCTCCAGCCAAAATCACCTACCAGATACTTGAAGAACACGCCGTAGCTGTACATCATCCCGGTGTGCAGGGACATGATGACGGTGCAGGCGGCAACTATGACCCAGCCATAGAAGAAGACGTCACGGGAAGAAGAGCCAGACTGATTGAAACTACCGGCATTCAAAAGAGGCCTCACAGGCAAATTCCGCTCGCCACAAATTCTACTTTTATCGGGGCGGTTTGTAAAATCCGCAGTTATCCCCGTCAAGATTCCGCAACGGGTTTCCCGGCTCCTGCCGCACGGCAGAACGGTAAAAGGGCACCACCCCCGTTCCGTTGCCTTGCGCTCCGGTGTATAATGTAGCGGGAAGATTAAAAGGCGAGGTCCAGAGAAATGGGGAAAAGGATATTCGTTATCGGCGCGGCGCTGCTGCTTTCCGTAACGGCTTTCGGCTGCGAGCAGATCTCGGGAATAACCGGCAACTCGGGACAGAACCCGTCAGCGGACTTCAAGATAGTCAAGGCAGTGGAACTGGGCGTTGACTGGGAGATGAAGCAGATGAGCTTTGCGGTGGGGCCGGGCAAGTCTCTGGATATACTGCTCAAACTGGGGGACGGCGACGACGTTGACGGCTACTTCTACCTGGAGAAGGGGGATGCGGTGAACTTCGCCGTCACTGGCAAGACAGTATTACTTGAATCCGAGGACGCAGACCGGTTCTCCTTTACCGCCCGTCAGCCGGAAGGAGATACCTATACCCTGACCTTTCGCAACCCCGCCGACGAGGAGGACACCGGAAAGACGGCCAGCGTTTTCCTGGAAATCATCTACCCGCAGTCCGGCTCGGTCTTCATCCCCGCCGGAGGCGGCTAGTCCTCTATCAGCTGCTCCGTCTCGCTGCTGATGGCCCTGTACAGGTGGGGACGGCGGTCTCGCAAGAACGGGGTGGTCTGCCGTACCTGCATAAGAAGCTCCCGGTCCAGATCCACGGAGATGACCCCTTCCCCGTCTCCCGCCTCCACCAGCACTCTCCCCCTGGGGTCAGCCACCAGAGTGCCTCCCCCGAACAGCGCCTCCCCCTCCCTGCCGGTATGGTTGCACGGCGCCAGGTAGACCGTGTTCTCCAGCGCCCGCACCCTCATCCGTGCCTTCCACATATCGTACCAGTCTCCCAG
>CAZZAU010000016.1:1318-15182 GCA_964652725.1 uncultured Dehalococcoidaceae bacterium
GTATCCGCCGGTATGTTGCTGGTATCCGGGGTGAGGAACCCCGCCGGCTCGGCGAAGGGAGCTATCACCAGCTCGGCGCCGCTCAGGGTTACGCAGCGCGCTGACTCCGGAAAGAAAAGGTCATAGCAGATGACCATTCCCACCTTCCAGTCCCCTATCTGGAACACGGGAAATCTGGACCCGTAGCGGTAGTAGATCGATTCCAGAGAACGGTAGGCGGCGGGGTGCGTCTTGCGGTATTTGCCCGCAATCTCCCCTGCGGGGTCTACGACCATGGCGGTGTCATAACAGATGCCCGGCATTTCTTCTTCATATATGGTGGCGATGATATGGACGCCGTGCTGACGCGCCTTTTCCCTGATATGACTCATCGTATAGCCGTCATCTCTCTCCGCCCAGGCCACATACTTGTAGTCCCGGTACTGGCCGAAGTAAAGCGAGTTGAAAAACTCGGGCAAAACCACCAGGTCTGGTTTTTCTTTCGCCGCGCGGTCGATAAACTCCCGCGCCCTGGCGACGTTGGCTTCTCGCTCCAGGGCAGAGTTCATCTGAATAAGGCTCAACTTCACGGTGACGTCCTCCTTCTGGCGCTATGTCCGGATAATCGCCAATATTATAGCACTTTTCTTTTACAATCCGCCCTCTTTCGGCATAAGATATTACAAGAGGGTTTTCTTCAGGTAGCTCAAAAAGCAGGAGGACGCTATGGAATGGCAGGCGCTGCTCATCGACGGCTACGGCCGGGTCCTGGAGGTGCTGGAAGAGGCGCTGGGCGGTATGAGTCCGCAGGAACTGGACCGGCAGCCCCACCCCGACTGCAACAGCGTGGGGTGGCTGGCCTGGCACCTGACCCGTATTCAGGATGACCACATTTCCGCCCTTATGGGAAAGGAGCAGCTCTGGACCGAAGGCGGCTGGCACGCCAGATTCAGCCGCCCCGCCAGCGCGGGCGACCTCGGCTTCGGCCACAGCCCGGAGGACGTAGCCGCATTCAAATCGCCGGACGCTAGGACCTTTCTTGAATACCACCGCGCCGTGTTGGACAGGACCAGAAACTATATCAGGTCCCTTACCGCAGCCGACCTGGACAGAGAGCTGGACGAGCCCTGGTACCAGCCCCCGCCCACGGTGGGCGTGCGCCTCATCAGTGTCCTGGCGGACAACCGCCAGGCGGCGTACGTGCGGGGGTTCTTGCAGGGGAAGGGGTGGCTGGGGTATTAGCTATCAACTTCACAGGAAGCTCCGCTTCTGCTAGAATTTATAAGTTAGAATGAATTATTCCCTGGGCATTGATATCGGCTCGGTCAATGTCAAGCTGTGCCTGCTGGATGACGCTGGCCGGACCGTTCGGCTGGATAGCGAGAAGATAACCGCCAACCCCCGGCTGGCGGTTAATGCCTTGCTGCGTCGCCTTGAGAAGGTAGTCCTGCCAGACAAAATTACCGGCGCCGGCGTCTCCGGCTCGGGCCAGAGCGCAATTCCCGCAGAGTTCAACTGGGGCCGGTACAGCAGCTCTCTGGCAATCGCCGCCGGGCTGCTCCATCAGCACCCGGACGCCCGCACCATCATCCAGATCGGCGGGCAGACCTCCCTGGTCATCGGACTGGAAGACGGGCTGAAAAAGCCCTGGAAGGTAGCCTCCAACCCTCTCTGCGCCGCTGGCACGGGCCGGTTCGTGGAGCAGCAGGCCTACCGGCTGGGCATCGGGCTGGAAGACTTCGCCCGTCTGGCCCTGGAATGCCGGGGGAGTGCACCCCGCATCGCCGCCCGGTGCAGCGTCTTCGCCAAGAGCGACCTCATTCACCTGCAGCAGAAGGGCGTATCCGTGGAGGCCATGCTTTACGCTCTCTGCGAGAGCATCGCCCGCATGGTGGCCTCGCTGAAGAAAGGTCCCTTCGAAGGGCCGGTCTATCTGGTGGGCGGGGTGGCGGCCAACGCCGCCATCGTCAAAGCCATCAACGAGATGCTCTCCAACCGTAACGGCCGGGAGGTCAGGGTAACCGTCCCGGACAATCACCAGTATATCGAAGCCGCGGGCGCAGCACTGCTGGGTAGAGATAAGAGTTCTAAGGTCTGCATTCTGCCCGTAGCCGATGTCCGGCAACGCTACTTTGAGATGCCGCCACTGGAGGAGGTGGCCCTTCCCGGCAACGGCGGCGCCCTGAAAATCACCCGCCCCTGCACAGGCTACCTGGGCATAGACGTCGGCTCCACCAGCACCAAGGCGGTGATACTGGATGAGTCAGGCAAAGAGGTGCTGGCCAAGAGCTATCTGATGACCGCCGGCCGCCCCATAGAGGCGATAAAGCAGGTCTTCAGAAACCTCCTCCGGGACGGAGCGGAACACGTGGAAATCGCCGGGGTGGGCGTCACCGGTTCCGGCCGGTACCTGGTGGGCAGCTTCACCGGAGCCGACCTTATCAAGAACGAGATAACCGCCCAGACCAGGGCCGCCGCAGAAATGGACCCCGCCGCCGATATTATAGAGATAGGGGGACAGGACTCCAAGCTGGTCATCAAGCGCAACGGGGTGGTGGTGGACTACCAGATGAACAAGGCCTGCGCCGCCGGCACCGGCAGCTTCATCGATGAGCTGGCGGAGATGCTGGGCGTTTCGGTGCACAACGGGGAGTTCGCCCGGCTGGCCTTTGCCGCGCCCCACACCATTGACCTGGGCACCAGGTGCGCCGCATTTATGGGGCAGGCGGTGGCTTCCGCCCAGCAGGAGGGAGTGCCGCTGGAGGTCATCACCTCCAGCCTGGCCAACTCCATCGCCAAGAACTACCTGTCCAAGGTGGTGGGGCACCGCAAGCTGGGCCGGAAGGTCATCCTCACCGGAGCCGTCTTCTATAACCAGGCCGTGGTCTCCGCCTTCCAGCAGCAGCTACCGGACAAAGAGCTCATCGTGGCCGAGCACCGCGAGGTCAGCGGCGCCATCGGCGCCGCCATGCTGGCCAGAGAGGCCGCATCCGAGCGCAAGTCCAGATTCAAAGGATTCGAGGCCATTGCCGCCAGCGAGTGCGCCCTTTCTACCTTCGTCTGCCAGAAGTGTGATAATAACTGCACCATCACCCGTATGAAGCTGCCCGGGGAAAAGACCACTTTCTACGGCAGCCGCTGCGACCGCTATGACAGCGCCCTCGCCGGAGCCAAGCAGGAGACCTTCTTCGACCGGCGGGAGAAACTGCTCCTCCGGGACTACCGCGAAAACGCCGGCGACGGGCCGACGGTGGGCATTCCCCGGGCCCTGCTTGTCTACGACTACGCCCCCCTGCTCATCGGCTTTCTCAATCACCTGGGAGTGAAGACGGTGCTATCCGGAGGGACCAACGGCGAAGTAGTGGCCCGGGCGGTGGAACTGGGCTACACGGACAGCTGCTTCCCGCTGAAGCTGCTCCACGGGCACATCGCCGCCATAAAAGACCGGGTAGACTACATCCTGTATCCGAGCTTCATCAGGCTGGACAGGAAGGACGGCCCGGAGAACCAGAAATATAGCTGCCCCCTGGTGCAGGCCTCGCCGTTTATCGTCAGACACGTTCTCAACCTGGGCGAGCGGCTGCTGACTCCCATAATCGATTTCGGCCAGGGCGACGGCGAAACGGTGAAGAACCTGGCCGATGTCGCCGCCAGGCTCGGCTTCGGCCGGAAAACGGGCGTCGACGCCGCCCTCGCCGGCCTCGATGCGCAGCGTCGCTTCGAAGCCGACCGTGCCAGGCTGGGACAGGAGCTGCTGGAAGAACTCCACGCAGGAGACAAGCTGGGAGTAGTTCTTTTCTCCCGCTCCTATATGTCCCAGGACCCGGGCGCCAACCTGGGCATCGCCCAGAAGCTGGCCCAGCTTGGGGTGGTGCCGGTGCCGCTGGACTTTCTGCCCCTCGGCTCCGTCAATCCCAGGGAATACTCGGACCGCCCCTACTGGTCCTACGAGAATAAGTTCATCGCCGGAGGGGCCATCTCCGCCCGCGACCCGCAGCTATTCGGCCTGGCCCTGACCAATTTCGGCTGCGGGCCTAACTCCTTTATGCTCAGAATGCTGGAGGACATCCAGGGCGGGAAGCCGCTGGGCGAGCTGGAGATTGACGAGCACGCCGCCGAGGCCGGCATCGTCACCCGCCTTGAAGCCTACGTGGACACCATCAATAGCTACGCACGTTCGGGCGGAGAACTTATGACGGACAAGAGCCAGATATACCGCGGCGCCACATCGGCCATCAGCGCCCGCAAAACGCTGCTCCTGCCCCGGATGTCCCCCCACGCCGATCTTATCGCCGCGGCGATGAACGTGTCCGGGGCCCGGGCCATGGTGCTGCCCGAACCGGACGAGCAGACCCTCCTTTACGGCAACCAGGTCACCTCGGGAACGGAATGCCTGCCTTTCCGGGTCACTCTGGGCGATTTCATCAAGTTCTGCCGCGAAAGCGGCACCGACCTCAGCAAATATGAAGGCTTTATGGCCGGCTCCTATGGCCCCTGCCGGCTGGGCAAGTACGTCGTCGAGCAGCAGCAGATACTCAGGCAGCTTGGCTATGACCTGCCGGTCCGCACTTCTGTGTCCAATAATGCCTACCGTGACCTCAACCTGGAGCCCGGCTTCGAGCGCCTGGCCTGGAACTGCATCGTGGCCGTGGACGGGCTGGAGCGGCTGCTCTGGCGCACCCGGCCTTACGAAAGGGAAAAAGGCGGAGCTGACATCCTGTTCGATGAGTTTTTACGCAACCTGGTAGAACGGGTCAGCCGCAAGGAGAACTTTTATGACGTCCTCCGGCAGGCCACCGCTGCGTTCAAACGCCTGGCCGACCACTCCCTCCCTCCCAGACCCCTGGTGGGCATCAACGGCGAGATCTACCTGCGCTCCAACCGGTTCAGCAACCGTGACCTGGCCCGGGTATGCGAGGAAGCCGGGCTCGAGGTCATCGTGTCGCCGGTGGGAGAGTGGATAAAATACACCGCGCACCGGAACCTGGAGGATGCCGTGAGGGACAGGCGGCTCAAGAAGATTCTGGCCAGCTACCTCAAGAAGCTCGTCCAGGAGCGCGATGAGCACCGCGTCTCCGGCTACTACCACGAGATGCTGGACGGCCGCGAGCCATCCACCGCGGCCATGCTGGCCAGGTCTGACCTTTACCTGTCCTCCCGCTGCGGCAGCGAGGCGGTGCTCAGCATCGGCAGCGGGGTGGAGTGGATGGAATCGCGGGTGTTCAGCGGGGTTATCTCGGTGATGCCCCACGGCTGTATGCCCGGCGGCATCGTGGCGGCGATGGCGGACACCTTCAGCGCAGGCTATGAGAAGCCCTGGATCAGCCTCACCTATGACGGCTTCCTGGAAAGTAATAATGCCGCCCGTATCAACAACTTCGCCGAGCTCATCAGGTTCTGCCGGGAGGGAAGCAAGGTTGTCTAGCGGCAGCCCGCAGTGGTACCAGCTACCCGTAACTGAAGCCCTGCAGGCTTTGAACTCCAGCCGGGCCGGGCTTTCAGAAGAGGAGGTCCATGCCAGACTCGAGCGCTACGGCCCCAACGAACTCCAGGGCAAGAAGAAGACCCCGCCCATAGTGGTCTTCCTCAAGCAGTTTCTGAGCCCGCTCATCTACGTACTGCTGGCCGCGGCCGTGGTCTCCCTCATAGTTGAGCATTACATCGATGCCGGTGTAATCATGGGGGTGCTGGTGCTTAACGCGGTCATAGGCTTTGTGCAGGAGACCAGGGCGGAAAAGGCCATGGAGGCCCTGATACAGATGGCCGCGCCCCGGTCAAACGTGCGGCGTGGTGGCAAAGTCAAGCAGATACCGGCGCGGGAGATAGTCCCCGGAGACGTGCTGCTCCTGGAAACCGGGGACCGCGTGCCCGCGGACGCGCGGCTCATCGAGGTGTCCAATCTCAAGGTGAACGAGGCGATGCTCACCGGCGAGTCCATGCCGGTGGACAAGGGCACCGAGGCCCTTCGCGAGGAGGTGCCCCTGGCGGAGCGAAAGAACATGGTGCACATGAGCACCATCGTCAACTACGGACGAGCCACCGCAGTGGCCGTCAGAACGGGTATGGCCACGGACATCGGGCAGATAGCTACCGCCATCCAGGAGATAAAGCCGGAGAAGACTCCCCTGCAAAAGAACATCAGCAAGGCCAGCCGGTACATCGTAGGGCTTTTCTTGGGCATTTGTGGCCTGCTGGTGGGAGCCGGCATTCTCCGGGGACTGGAGTTGTTCGAGGTCTTCCTGCTGGCGGTGGCGGCGGCTGTCTCCGCCATACCGGAGGGCCTGCCCGCGGTGGTCACGGTGGTCCTGGCCATTGGCATGCGGGCTATGGCCGCCCGCAACGCCATCATCCGCAAGCTGGTGGCGGTGGAGACACTGGGTTCGGCCACGGTCATCTGCTCGGACAAGACCGGCACCCTGACCATGAACGAAATGACGGTGCAGCGCCTGTACTCTGACGGACAAATGATACAGGTCACCGGCCGGGGCTACGAGCCAAAAGGGGAGTTCTATCGCGACGGACAGTCCCTCAACCCAGCCGAGGATGCCACCCTCGCCCTTATGCTGCGCATCGGTGTCCTGTGCAACGACGCGCTGCTGACCGAGGACGATGGCAACCAGTGCTGCGATATCTACGGTGACCCCACGGAAGGGGCGCTGCTGGTGGCCGCAGCCAAGGCCGGAATGAACAAGGAGAAGCTGGAAAAAGCGATGCCCCGCCTGGACGAGATTCCGTTCCAGAGCGAGAAACAGTATATGGCCACCCTGCATCCCCGTGACGGGGGTAAAGTAGCCTACGTCAAAGGGTCGCTGGAGAGGCTGCTCGCCATGAGCAACCGCTACCTGAAAAACGGCGAGGTGGTCGACCTTACCGACAAAGACAGAGAAGAGCTTACCCGCTCCAACGTCGATATGGCCCGGCAGGCCCTGCGGGTGCTCGCCACCGCCTACGCCGAGTTCCCCCCGGGCCTGGAGTCCCTGAAAGAAGAGGCTATCAGGGACAACCTTATCTTCGTGGGCATGGCCGGGATGGCGGACCCGCCCAGAGAGGAAGCCAGGGAGGCGGTCAGGCTGTGCAAAGGGGCGGGTATCCGGGTGATGATGATAACCGGGGACAACCAGATCACCGCAGAGTCCATCGCCCGCCAGCTTGAAATTCCACCCGGGGAATCCGTTACCGGCCAGGAGTTGGCCAAAATAAACGACGAGGATCTCTACGAGCGCATAGAGGGTATCTCCGTCTTCGCCCGCATCGAGCCCCTGCACAAGCTGCGCATCGTCAACGCGCTCAAGGCCCGCGGCCACGTGGTGGCCATGACCGGCGACGGCGTGAATGATGCCCCGGCGCTCAGGGCGGCCAACATCGGCATCGCCATGGGCATCACCGGAACGGACGTGGCCAAAGAGGGTGCCGATATGGTGCTGGCCGATGACAACTTCAGCTCGGTGGTGGCCGCGGTGGAGGAAGGCCGGGCCATCTTCAACCGCCTGCGCAACGTGCTCTTCTTCCTGCTGAGCACCAACCTGGGCGAGCTGCTGGCGCTGACCCTCACCATTCTGTTCGTGGGCAAGGCCCCCCTGCTCGCGGTGCAGATCATCTGGGTCAACGTGGTTACTGATACCGCCGCCGCCATACCGCTGGGGCTGGAGCCCAAGGTGGGCGACGAGCTAACGCAGCCGCCCCGCCACCCCAGGAGCGGCCTCATCTACCCCGGGCTTCTGCTGCGCATCGGCTTCATGGCGGCGATGATGGGCGCCGGCGTGTTCCTCATATTCGGCTGGGCGCAGGCCCGGATGGAGCTTAACGAGGCGCGCACTGTGGCCTTCTGCTCCCTGGTGGCCTTCGAATGGTTCCGCGCTTTCAACGCCCGCTCCGATGAACACAATATCTTCAAAGTCGGATTTCTCCGCAACCGGTGGCTGCTGGGGTCGATATCGCTGGCCATCCTGCTCCAGATGGGAGTGGTCTATCTTCCCTTCATGCAAATCGCTTTTGATACCGTGCCTCTGCGCCTTGAACAATGGGGCATCGCCGTTCTGGCCGGAGGCTCCCTGTTCCTCGTGGAGGAGACCAGGAAGACCCTTTTCCCACGGCTGTTGAACCTGGGCAAGTGGAAGCCCCTGGGAGAAGAAAAGCGCCTGCTCTGATATTACCTGATAATATACGCGACGCCGCCTGTCAGCCCCGGGGGACCTCGCCTTCCGCCTGTAGCTTCCCGTAGCACGCCCGCATCCTGTCCGCAGTTTCTTCGGGCAGGGCCTCGTTGATGTAGATGCCCGAGCCCATCTCGAACCCGGCGATGGTGGTCAGCCGCGGGATGATACGGATATGCCAGTGGTAGTACGGGTCCTCTTCATCCTCGGTGATAGTGCTGACCACCATCATATTGAACGCCGGGTCTTTCAGCTCGCGGTAAAGGCAGAGCAATGTGTCTTTCAGCACCCGGGCCAGCGGGGCCAGGTACTCTGAGGGGAAAAGGCCGAAGGAGGCGCAGTGGCGTCTGGGAACGATCCAACTTTCATAGGGGGCCCGTGACGCATAGGGGTGGAACACGGCAAAGTAGTCTGTCCGGAGAACAATCCTGTCCTTCTTGTCCAGTTCCCGCGCCAGGATATCGCAGTAAAGGCACCGGCCAACATCGATGTAGTACTCGTGGGCCACATCGAACCCCTGGTGATAGAAAGGCGCCACCACGGGAGTGGCCACCATCTGGGAGTGAGGATGGTATAGAGAGGTCCCGGAGGCCCAGCCGTGGTTCTTGAAAATGATGATGGACTTCAGCGCACGGTCCTGCTTCAGCGCATTGTACCGTTCCTGGTAGGCGATGAGCACCTTCTCCACCTGCTCACAGGACATCAGCGCCACAGGGGTGTTGTGGGAAGGAGACTCTATGATTACCTCGTGGGCACCCGCCCCGGTCATTTTGCGGTACAGGGGAGATTCTTCCAGCAGGGTGCCGTCCTCCGCCGGGGACAGCGCCGGAAAGCGGTTGGGTACCACCCGCACCTCCCAGGGCAGACCGTTGCCGGCGACGGGGAGCCGGAACACCTCGGGAGGGGTCCGGGCTTCATTTCCGGGGCAGAAGGGACAGGCGGCATCCCACGCCGGGATGTCCAGGGAAGACGCAGACCGCGGCTTCTGTACGGGACGCCCGGCCCTTTCCGGGGCCAGAATGACCCAGGCCTTTGTGGTGGGGTCCTGTCTCAGCTCGGACAAAATACGGCCTCAGCAGTTCCCGGGACTTTCACAGGCGTGGCTATCCTCTGTGTGCCAGCCGGTGGCGTTTGGAGATGACCGTCTGCCCGCTGGGTATGATGGAGCCGCGGAAGTCCTTCTCCGCCACATCACAGGCGATGGCGCAGTTGCGGCCTATCTTGGTACCTTCCGGCACGCAGGCGCCTTTGCCCACCACGGTAATTCCCGTGTTCAGGATGTGTGGCTGCTCCCGGTTTATCTCATAGTCATTGCCGAAGCCGATATGACTGCCGGTATCAACGACGACGTCCTTGTCCAGAATAGAGTAATCGACCACGCTTTCCCGGCCGATGACGGTGCCGCTCATAATTACCGAGTTCTTCACCACCGCGTTGGCCGCCACCCTCACCCCGGGCGATAGTACGGAGTTCTCCACCCGTCCTTCTATCACACAGCCGTGGCAAATCATGCTGTTGAGCACATCCCCGCGGCGATAGACGGTGGCCGGGCCCCTGGAATCATCCTCCTTGGTGCGGATGGGCCAGTCCCCGCTGAAAGAGACGGACGGCGGCACGTCCAGCAAGTTCATATTGGCCTCCCAGTAGGCCTTGACCGTGCCCACGTCCCGCCAGTATCCCTCGAAGTTATAGGCAAAGAGCCGGCAGTTGCCCACCAGATGGGGAAACACATTACGCCCGAAATCGTGCCTCGACGACCTGCGCTGGGCGTCTTCCTCCAGGCAGGTACGCAGCAACTCCTTGTGGAAGACATAGACCCCCATCGAAACCAGGTCGCTCCTGGGCTCCTTCACCTTCTCCTGAAAACCGATAACCTGCCCGCTTTCATCCACGGACACCGTGCCGAAGGCATGGAGCTCTTCCCGGGGGAGACGGGTCACGGCGATAGTCACATCCGCCTGGTTCCTGACGTGGCTATCAATCATATCGCTGTAGTCCATCTTATAGACATGGTCCCCGCTCAAGATGAGCACCAGCTCCATGCCCTGCTCCTCAATGTATTGCAGGTTCTGGTACACCGCATCGGCGGTGCCTTTATACCAGTCCCGGCCCTCTTCCCGGGCAAGGTAGGGGTGGAGAAGCTGTATCCGGCCGTCAGGGCGGGCAAAGCCCCACGGCATACCGATGCCGATGTGATCCATAAGGGAACGGGGCTGGTACTGTGTCAGCACGGCTACGTTATGGATGCCGGAGTTCGCGCAGTTGCTCAAGGTGAAATCTATAATCCGGTACTTGCCGGCGAAAGGGACTGCCGGCTTGGTCCGCTCCAGCGCCAGGATGCCCAGCCGTTCCCCCTGCCCCCCGGCCAGGATAATGGCCAGCACATTCTCCATTCCACCACCTCCAAGTACTGAAAGACTCGAGCCCCGCCGCTCCCCGCACCCCCATCAGATATCCGCACTCGCAGCTTAAACAGGTTCCGCGTACCACCATCATTATATCCGTTTTTTGCAATATGTCAACCACACAAGAGGGGCTGGCTTCTGCCAGCCCCTCTTCTATACACGCCTGCTTCCAGCCCTAGCGCACCTTGACCTCGATGTGCTTGCTCCTGGCTTCCTTGCCTCTGGGCAACTTTACTTCCAGCACTCCGTCGCCGTAAGTCGCGGAAATCTGCTCCGAGCTCACGACAAAGGGCAACGAGATGTGCCGGTGGAACGAACCAAAGCACCGCTCACAGCTGTAGTAAGTAGTGTCCTCGGGAAGATCCTCCTCTTTCTTGTCCGCCCTTATGTTGAGCATATCACCCTCGAGGCTGATGTCGATATCCTCCTTCCTGATGCCGGGCAGTTCCGCTTTGACCACCAGTCCTTCCCTGTCCTCATAGATGTCAGTCCTGGGGGCCATAACAGTCGGCGTGGGCCGCCATGATTCCCAGAAGCCACTGGCAATCCGCTCCATCTCGTCCAGGTATGACCAGGGCCTGTGCATAGTCCTCACGGACCTTCTCATCATGGCCATAGTTCACACCTCCTTTCCTTCTCTGTCAAAATTATTTTATGCCGGTGCCATGCGCCTGTATGCGACTTTTCTCACCAAGGTTTTGTCTGGTTACGGTCGTGAAAAAACAACCAGATGCAAACAAAACGCTCACCAATGGCCGTTGGCAACACAAACCCAAAAGTTGTAATATAGGTAAGGTGCCCGGGAGAAGCCAGATGGCCAGCCGGAAAGCCCTATTACCAGTATGTCCGCCCCCCGACGCCGGGGCTATCTCACCCGGCGCAACAACCTCAACAAGATGGCGAAACAGCGGAGCCGGTGCGGCCGTTCCGGTGGAGCGGTGCTGACGGCGGCTCAAGCCGGGCCGGAATGAAAGGAGGGATTCCAAAATGGCAGTAGAAGCGGTGGGAGAAAAATACCGGTGCAATATCTGCGGCAATGAGGTAGTAGTCACCGCGGCGGGCGGCGGTACGCTGGTCTGCTGCGGCGAGGATATGGAGAAGATAGATTAAGGAAGCTATCCTGCCGGACCGGGAGATGTCCCGAGGTCAATCGTTGCGTTACTTCGCCTACGCATCAAACCTCAACCAGAAACAAATGAAGGAGCGCTGCCCGGACAGCAGACCGCTGTTCACTGCGGTGCTGCCTCACTACAGGCTGGTCTTCACGGGCTGGTCCCGGCAGTGGCGGGGGGCCACGGCCAGCATCAGGTCCTTCCGCGGGGACAGGGTGCGGGGGGCCGTCTACGAGGTCCCGGAGCAATGCCTGCGCCGGCTGGACCGGTTCGAGGCCGGCTACCAGCGCCTCAAGGTCATGGTGCTGGGTGAAGACAACGAGCCTGTGGAAGCCGTAACCTACATCAAGGCCAGACAGGAGGAAGAGGGAACGCCCTCCCCCCAATACCTGGCGGTAATCCAGCAGGGGCTGAGGGACTGGCGGCTGTTCTAGCCGCATTCAGGACAATAAATACCTGATGACAACTGTGGTATATCTTTCACGGCACGGGGAGACCCGCTCCAACGTTACCGGCTACTTCATGGGCTGGTCCGACGAGGATATCAGCGCGCTGGGACATGCTCAGGCCGCCAGCCTGGCACAGCGTCTGTCCCGCCTGCCTGTTACCGCGGTTTACACCAGCCCCCTGAAGAGGGCGCACAGCACCGCGCTTTCTCTCGCCAGGCCCCACCAGCTGGAGCCCCTGGCGCTCGATGACCTGATTGAAATCGGCCTGGGCGACTGGCAGGGGCTGCACCGCGATGAGATAAAGCGGAGGTGGCCGGAGCTCTGGCGGCAGTCCCGCGAGGACCCCACCGGCATCTCCCTGCCCGGCGGGGAAAGCTACCAGCAGGTGAGGGAGCGGGCCGGCCGCGTTTTTGAGCGGGTGGTGGCCGAACATCAGGAGCAGCAGGTGATAATGGTGAGCCACGATGCCGTCATCAGAATGTTCGTCGTTCATGTTCTCGGCGCCGCCACCAGTATTTACCGGCGCTTTGAAATCAGCAACGCTTCGCTCAGCACGGTGAAAATGCAGGACGGCCAGATCCGGCTCACCCTGCTCAATGATACTTCGCATCTCAACGGCCGGTGATAAGATGGAGCGCACCATTCTTATCATTGAAGATGACTTTGGTCTGACAGAGGACCTCAGACATCACCTCAATAGTGAAGGACACCAGGTAGTCAGCGCAAAGGACTGGAACCAGGCGCTGGAAACGGGGCACCGGTACCCGCCTGCCCTCATCGTTCTGGGCGACACGCTCCCGGCCACAGGCATCCCGGAGGTATGCCGCACCCTGCGCACCGAGCTAAAAGCGCCCATCCTGCTGATGGCGGAGAAGGGGGTGGCACTCGACGGCGCCGCCACGGCAGGGGCCGACGGCTGCCTGCTCAAACCATTCGCCATTACCGATTTTCTGGCCCGGGTGCGGGCGATGCTGCATCCCGCCCAGCTTACCACTCCGCCCCTGCTCGGTGAGCCGCCCCCGTTAGCCCTGGGCAACCTGGAGATCAACCCGGCCAAGCGCCGGGCCAAAATCGACGGGAGCCCGCTGGCCCTGACGCCCAAGGAGTTCGACCTTCTCGCCTTCCTGTGCGGGAACCCCGGGACGGTGTTCAGCCGGGAGCAGCTCCTGGAAAAGGTGTGGCGCTATGAGTTCGCGGGGACTACCAGAACGGTGGACGTCCACATCCGGTGGCTGAGGAAGAAAATCGAAGCAAACCCGGCGAACCCCACCAGAATTATCACCGTGAGGCACCGGGGTTACAAGCTGGAAGGCTGATTGTGTCCCTGCCCCGGTTAGATTTTACCTGCCGATGTATGGTAATTTATTTAATGAGTGAAGCAGCCGGACAACAGGTGCCGGGTGACAGAACGCAAAAGCGCCTGTCTGCGTTTACAGACCGGCCGGAGGCGGATGACGGAGGTATCTTACAACCCCATGGCGCGGGGAAAAGCCCGCACCGGAACACGGTAAAGACGTTGACGGCAAAGCCAGCAGGGTAATACAGCACATACATGGATGTCCTTTTTCAGGTCAATGGCAGCCGTGATGCTCACAGGAACAAGGTAAAGCTCGGCGCGGATGGCGCAAGCCTGTTCTACGGCAGTTTCCAGGCGCTGAGAAATATCAGCCTGGATATCCATCAGCAGGCCATCACCGCCGTCATCGGGCCCTCAGGCTGCGGCAAATCCTCCTTTCTGCGCCTTTTCAACCGCATGAACGACCTGA